>JAQCGR010000200.1 GCA_027619995.1 Pseudomonadota bacterium
CTGCATGTTGTCACAGGCATAGGGCGCCAGGATCACGTTGGCGGCCGCGCCCACAGGTGATCCTGGGTACGCGCCGGCTTCGTAGTAAAGCTGCGCATGGGCCGCGGTGATCTTGCCGTTGGCGTCGGCGCCTATCTTCACGCGGATGAAACCACCCGACGTGGGACCGGTCGCTGCCAGTACTTCGGCGCGGCTCATGACAAGCTTCACCGGCTGGCCGCCGGCCTTCTTCGAGAGCATCACCGCTACTGGGTCGAGGTAGACGTTGATCTTGCCGCCGAAGCCGCCGCCGATCTCGGCCGGATAGACCCGGATATCGGAGGTTTTCATGCCCAGCACGCGGGCGCAGACCGTGCGCACGACGAACTGCGCCTGGGTCGAGCACCAGATCTGCACCTGGCCGTCATGGGACGGGCTGGCAAGCACGGCCTGGGGTTCTATATAGCCCTGATGGACCGGCTTGGTGCGGAAGGTCCGCTCGACCACGACATCGGCCTTGGCGAAACCGGCATCGACATCGCCGATCGAATATTCGACCCGAAGGGCGGTGTTCGACGGCTTGCGCGGCTTCTTGTCCAAACCTCCGGTAAAGAGCCGGTCGTGCAGGACCGGCGCCTTGGGCTCCATCGCCTCGGCCACGTCCAGGACATGGGGCAGGATTTCGTATTCGACCTTGATCAGGTCGAGCGCGCGCAGGGCGATCCGTTCGCTCGTCGCAGCAACGGCGGCAATGGCGTGGCCGTCATAAAGCGCCGTGTCCCGCGCCAATGTATTCTCGGAGAGATGGCCGTAATTGGCGGGCACATAGCCCATGAGTTCTTCTTTCCACGGCACAACCGGCATATCGGCGGCGGTGACCACGGATTTCACACCGGCCAGGGCTTTCGCCTTGGAGGTGTCGATGGATTTGATGCGGGCATGGGCGTGGGGACTGCGCAGAATTTTGCCGACCAGCATCCCGGGCGCCGAAAGATCGGCCCCGAAGGACGCCCGACCGGTAACCTTGTCCCATCCATCGGGCCGGATCGGTCGCTTGCCAACCGACTTCAGTTCCACACCGCCGCTTGCATCCATCTTCGCCTCTCCCTCTGTCGCGAACCCCACGGCCCCCGTGGCCTAAGCCCGCCATTGATGGCCCATCATAGCGCATGCGCGGCGAAATCCACTGGCCCGCGCTCAGAAATTCGCAGCCCGGCCGGGAAGTTCGCTCTATCCCAATGCTGGTCTTGTACCCGGCCTTATGCCGGACCGAAGCGAGGTCTGGCCGCCCGAGTCCTCGCAAGTATTCTTTTCAAAAGCGAAAGAATTTCATTTAATTTTTATTTGCCGCCCGCCGCACGAGATTTTCCGACACCGGGAAAAAGGTTGCAAATCCGCACTGATATGGGCATATGAGGCCAGTGATGGTTCGACAGCCTTTTCTGTGACCGATCGGCCGCCTCGCGGTGGCGCATTGCTCCTTCAGGATTTGCACGGACATTCGCACCGGACGAAACCGTTTTCGTCTGGGCAACCATTCAGTGAAAGCATGACGATGACCACAGGTACCGTAAAATTCTTCAACAACGCGCGCGGCTACGGCTTCATTGCGCCCGACGACGGCTCCAAGGACGTGTTCGTCCATATCTCCGCCGTTGAGGCAGCCGGCATTTCCGATCTTCAGGAAGGCCAGAAGCTCACTTTCGAAATTCAGCCCGACACGCGCGGCCCCAAAGCCGTGAATCTGCAGGCCGAATAGCGCCGCAGAGGTTACCCTCTTTCTTCGGGGTAGGCCCGAAGAACCCGCGATCGCGCAAGTCACGTTCCGTTCGAACGTTCCCGTCGCGGGATTTATTCCTTTATCCCCAAAACGCTTCCAGACGCGCGTGGACGCGTAAAATACGACGGGCACAGCGGCCCGCCGGCCCGGCATTTCGCCGGCCGGCGGCCTGTGCGCCGACGTGGACAAACAGAAAGATCCACTCTCTTGACCAATGAAACCAGTTTTACCGACCTTGGCGTTGACGAGCCCATCCGACGCATTCTCGCCGCCAAGGGCTACACCGCCCCCACACCCATTCAGGCCCGTGCCATCCCCTTGCTGCTGAGCGGCCAGGACGTGATCGGCATCGCCCAGACCGGCACCGGCAAGACCGCGGCCTTCGCCCTGCCCATCGTGCAGATGTTGACCAAGAGCCAGCGCCGGCGCGAGCCGCGCGCCCTGATCCTGGCCCCGACGCGCGAGCTTGCGGGCCAGATCAGCGACAGCATCGAGACCTACGGCAAGAATTCCGCCCTGCGGGTCGCCGTGATCTATGGCGGCGTGCCCCAGCGGCGCCAGACCGATCGCCTGCGCCGCGGCGTCGATATCGTCGTCGCCACTCCGGGCCGTCTGCTGGATCTCGTGGCCCAGCGCCATCTCGACCTCGGATTCGTCGAGCATCTGGTGCTGGACGAAGCCGATCGGATGCTCGATATGGGCTTCATCCCGGCCGTGCGGAAGATCATCAAGGCGCTGCCGGCGAAGCGGCAGTCGCTGATGTTCTCGGCGACCATGCCCCCGGAGGTTTCGCGCCTGTCCCAGGAAATCCTGCATGAACCGACTCGCATCGACATCGCGCCCAAGGCGATGACGGTCGCGGCGATCCTCCAGGTCGTTCATTTCGTCGAGGGAGCGAACAAGTTCGACCTGCTCTGCGATCTGATGGCCGACGAGAGCTTCTCGCGCGTCATCGCCTTCACCCGCACCAAGCGGCGCGCGGACCGGGTCACCAAGCAACTCGCCAAGGCCGGCATCAAATGCGAGGCCATTCACGGCGACAAATCCCAGGGCGCGCGCCAGCGGGCGCTGGATTCCTTCCGCCAGGGCCGCATCCGCGTGCTGGTCGCGACCGATGTCGCGGCGCGCGGTATCGATGTCACCGGCGTCACCCATGTCATCAACTTCGACCTGCCGAACGAGGCCGAGGTCTATGTGCATCGGATCGGGCGGACCGCCCGGGCCGGAGCCGAGGGAACGGCGATTTCGTTCTGCGCTTCGGACGAGCGCGACTATCTGCGCGCGATCAACGCTCTGATCCGCACGCCGATTTCGGTCGAAGGCGGCGGCAAGCTGCCCCAGGCCGCGGCGCCGAAAGGTCCGCGCCCGATCCGGAATTCGGGTCCGCGCAGGCAGAACCATCAGTCGCGCCGGCGCGGCGACGGCGATAGCCGCGCGGCCTAAACCTTGCGCTCGCGGCGCTCGACCTTAGAATTCCTGCCACCGACGCAATCGGGAAGGAGCCATGGCACGTAAACCCAACTACAGCTTTGAGAAGCATCAGCGCGAGATCCGCAAGCGCGAAAAGAAGGCCGCGAAGGCCGAGGCGAAGCGGATCGAAGCCGAGGTTCGCAAGGAAGAAGAACAACCCGCCGAGGCGGCGCTCGATATCCCCAATACCGAGGATCAGGCCTAGGCTCCGGTCCGGTCTCCGCTTGGGGCGCTCGCCCCGGCGGAGACCGCCCGCATTCGGTTTCAAGACACCGCTTTCGGTTCCAAGGTTATGACCGACCCGGTTTTGTTCCTGCTTGTCCTGCTCGCGGCCCTCGGCAGCGCCCTGATCGGCGGCCTTTTCTTTGCGTTTTCCGCATGCGTGATGAGCGCGCTCGGCCGTCTGCCAGCCCATCAGGGCATGGCCGCGATGCAATCGATCAACCGGGCCATTCTCAATCCCGTGTTCTTCTCCGTATTCTTCGGAACCGGCGCCGTCTGCGCGGCACTGACCGCGGTTGCCCTTGTGAACTGGAGCGAGCCTTATGCCGCCTGGCTCGCCACCGGCGCCGCCCTGTACCTGATCGGTGGCATTCTGGTGACCGTGGTCTTCAACGTTCCGCTGAACCGGGCACTGGCCTTGGCGAGCAGCGTCGAAAATGCCGAGAACGATGCGCTGTGGCGCCGCTATCTTTCGTCCTGGACGGCCTGGAATCACCTGCGGCTGGTCGCCTGCCTTGCCGCGTCCGCGCTCCTCGTTATCAGCCTCTATTAGGGGAATCGGCGCAATCGCGGCAGCCTCGCCCTTCAGTCGTTTACACTGCGCCGACGGGTTGTTAGATTGCCGCGCTTTCCGGGCCGGGGGGTCCGCAACGTAATTCCCTGCAAATCAGCCCACGAACCAAACGGACCGCGGCGCGCATGAAAATTATCGCCGGCAACAGCAATCGGCCGTTGGCCGAGGCGATTTCCGCATATCTCGGCGTCTCGCTCACCGCGGCAAGCATCCGGCGGTTCTCCGATATGGAAATATTCGTCGAGCTGCTGGATAACATCCGGGGCGAGGATGTCTTCGTCATCCAATCGACGAGTTACCCGGCAAACGATCACCTGATGGAACTGCTGGTCAGTCTCGACGCGCTCAAACGCGCCTCGGCCCGGCGCATCACGGCAGTCATTCCCTATTACGGCTATGCCCGGCAGGATCGCAAGACCGGACCGCGCACGCCGATCTCGGCCAAACTCGTGGCCAATATCATTACCACGGCCGGGGCCAACCGGGTCCTGACCATGGATCTGCATGCGGGCCAAATTCAGGGCTTCTTCGACATCCCGACCGACAACCTCTTCGCCGTGCCGGTCTTCGTCGAGGATATCCAGCAGCAGTTCAACGGCGACGACCTGGTCATCGTTTCGCCCGATGTGGGCGGCGTCGTGCGCGCGCGCATCATCGCGCGACGCCTTGACGCGGACCTCGCAATCATAGATAAGCGCCGCGAACGCGCCGGTGAGTCCGAGGTTATGAACATCATCGGCGACGTCGAGAACCGGCGCTGCATCCTGGTTGATGACATTGTCGATTCGGCTGGCACCCTGTGCAATGCCACTTTTGCGTTGATGGATCGCGGGGCCACTTCGGTCCACGCCTACGTCTCGCACGGCGTGCTGTCGGGGGATGCCGTGGGGCGGATCGCCGCTTCGCCGATCGAGCAGATGGTGATCACCGACTCGATCGCGGCGACGGAGGCGGTTCGCGTTTCGCGCCGCATCCGGCGGCTCACCGTGGCGCCGTTGCTCGGCGAGGCTATCAAGCGGATAAGCGAGGAATCCTCGGTATCCAGCTTGTTCGATTAGGAATTCCGCGGGGGCGCTACCGGCGCCCTGTGGGCAGGAGAGAATACGATGGCTGAAACACACGGACTTGCTGCGACCAAGCGCAGCGGATCGGGCACAGGCGCGGCGCGCGCGGTCAGGCGCGAGGGCCGGGTCCCCGCGATCATCTATGGCGGCGACGGCGAAGCCGAATCGATCGCCATCGAGGCGCGGCTGCTGGAGCGGGAGCTGCGCAAGCCGTCCTTCTTCGGGACCCTGCTGGACATGGAGATCGACGGGACGAAAACCCGTGTTCTGCCGCGCGACGTGCAGCAGCATCCGGTTACGGATTTCCCTCTGCATGTCGATTTCCTGCGCGTGACCGAGAACACCCGGATCAATGTCGACGTGGCTGTCCACTTCATCAATGAGGAAGAGAGCCCGGGCCTGACCAAGGGCGGCGTGCTCAACGTCGTCCGCTTCGAGGTCGAGGTCTTCTGCCGCGCCGGCAGCATTCCGGAAAGCCTGATCGTGGATCTAACGGGCACCGAGGTTGGTGATTCGATCCATATCAGCGCCGTTTCCCTGCCCGATGGCGTGCGTCCGGTCGAAGGCGATCGCGATTTCACCATCGCCACCATCGCCGCGCCGACCATCGAGGTCGAGCCGGAGCCTGAGGACGAGGGTGCCGAGGGCGAGGGCGAAGAGGGCGAAGGCGAGGAGGACGGCGGCGCGGAGGAGTAATCCTCCCGCACGCGCCGCACCGCGCTCATGTTTCTGCTCGTCGGGCTGGGCAATCCGGGTCCGGGCTACGAACGCAACCGTCACAACATCGGCTTCATGGCCGTGGACGCGATTCATCGCCGCCACGGTTTCGGCCCCTGGCGGGTGCGTCACGAGGCCCTGGCGGCCGAAGGGACGATCGGCGGCGAGAAGATCCTCGCCCTGAAGCCCCAGACCTTCATGAACGAATCCGGCCGCTCTGTCGGCGCGACCCTGCGCTTCTTCAAGATGGCGCCGGGCGATACCCATGTCCTCTACGACGAGATCGACCTGCGCCCGGGCAAGGTGAAAGTGAAGCTGGGTGGCGGCGCGGCCGGCCATAACGGCATCCGCAGCATCATGAGTCATATCGGCCCCGACTTCTGGCGCGTGCGCATGGGCGTCGGCCATCCCGGCGACAAGGCCCGGGTCCACGGCCATGTGCTGAGCGAT
>JAQCGR010000201.1 GCA_027619995.1 Pseudomonadota bacterium
CGGTCATTCCCATGGACACGCCGCTCGACAATATCTGGCTGGCCGAGGCCATCGGCGCCTTCCCCGATCCCGCACGCGACTGGCGCCTCTATTGGGAGCTGATCTCCAGCCCGCCGATCCCATCGATCTATCGCCTGCGCGGCCCTCATGAATGGTCCGGCGCGCGCGCGCATTTCGATTCGGTCAAGGCCAAGCTGTTCGTGAAACTCGAGGATCCCGACGAATCGGCCCTGGCCGATGCGATGTTGGCCGAACTCGGGCCCGAGGTTTTGCGCGATCTGGCGGTGCGGGGCGAGATCGGCGCAGCACAGCGCGATCGCGTCATTCGCCTCCTGCCCCAATTGGCCGAAGGGGGCATGGCATGACGGCGGAACGCCGAACCGGGCCTGCGCGGCTGGCCATGCTGGTGCCGGATTGGTGCCCGGCGGGCGTCGAGGGCAGTGCGCCCACGGCTCCCTGGACGGTCGTTACCACCCACGCCGATTTGGGCCATGCGGTAGCAACCCGCAAAGCGCTCGTCGGCGGCTTGGCCGATATCGCCGCGCTGTTGAAACGCGAGGGCGGCCATGCGCGGCTGCTCCACCTTCGGCGGCCGGACGAGGATATGGGATGCGAGGCCGCCGCGATCGATGGCTTGCTGCGCGCGGCCGCAAGGGAATATCCGGCCATGGCCACGCGGTCCGTCGAGTCCGATGGCCGGGCGCTCGCCGAGGTTCTGCGATCCGAAGAGGCGATTGGCGGCAATGGCTTCGAAGCAGTGCGCTGGCGGGATGGCGTTCGCAGCCGGAGAGTTTGGACGTTCGCGCCGGAAGGCGGGTCTGTCGTCGATCCCTTTGCCGGCGATGACGTGGTGCTGATCACCGGCGGCTTGGGCGGCGTCGGCCGCGCGCTGGCCGGCCATCTGTCCGCGCAGGGGCGGATGAAGTTGGCCTTGGTTGGGCGGCGCGCGCCGAACGCGGATGAGCAAACCTGGCTGAACGGGCTCGGTGGCGAAGCCCGTTATTTCCAATGCGATGTTGCCGACCGCGATGCGGTCACCGGGTTGATCGGCGAGTTAGAAGCCGGGTTCGGCCCGATCGGCGGGGTGTTGCATGCGGCCGGCCATCTGGAGGATTCCTGGCTCGCCAATCTGACGGATGCGTCAATGCAACGGGTTCTGGCAGCCAAAGTGCGGGGTGCCTTGAATCTGGATGCGGCCCTGGCCGGGCGTGAAGGATTGCGCTTTTTCATGCTCTTTTCGTCGCTGGCCGGAAGCGTTGGCCAGGCCGGGCAGGGCGCCTATGGGGCGGCCAATGCCTGGCTCGATCATATCGCGGCGGCGCGGGAAGCCCTGCGCGCGCGGGGACTGCGCCAGGGTGTCTGCCGCTCGGTGGCATGGCCGCTCTGGGCCGAGGGCGGGATGGAGCCGCCGCCCGAGGCGCTGGCCGATCTGGCGGCGCTTGGCCTCGATCCCTTGCCCACGGAGCCGGCGATTGGTGCCATCGGCAACGCCCTTTCGAGCAGCTATTCGCAGGGTGTCGTTCTTTGGGGCGATCCCGAGACGGCGGCGCGACGGCTGGGTCTGATGCCCGCCGGACAAGATGGCAAAGCGAAGCCGGCGGTCTCCGATAAAGCCCGGCCGGGCGATGCGACGGCCCTGGTGCCGGCCCTGGCGTTGATTGCGGAAGAAATTCTGAAACTGCCGCCAGGTCGTCTCGATCCCGCCAAGCCCCTCAGCGCCTATGGGTTCGATTCGATCACTCTGACCCGGTTCGCTGCGGCCCTGCGCGACAGGCTGGGTATCGAGGGTCTGGCCCCGGGCACTTTCCTGGACCACCCGACCATGGACGCGGTGGCCGCGCATCTGGCGGGGCAGGGTATCGCGGATATCGGGCCCGGGGTCGAAGCGCCGGTGGAAAATTCGGACGCCCCGGAGCAAGCGATCGGTGTGCCGGAGACGCCCCGCGTCGGCGCCTTTTCCCTCCTCGCACGCGCCCGGGGCGGCGGCCCTAGACCCGCCGCCCAAAGCCGAACCGCCGATGTATCGAGTGGCAAGGGCAGGATCGCGGTCACGGGAATCGGCTGTCGTTTTGCGGATGCCGAGGATGCGGGCGGCTTCTGGCGCAACCTCATCGAGGGAAGACGCAGCTTTATCGAGGTTCCCGTGGATCGCTGGGACTGGCGCGCGATCGACGGCGATCCGGCAGGGCCGGGCAATCGCACCGATTGCCGTTTTGGCGGCTATATCGCCGATATCGCGGGCTTCGACGCGGCGCTCTTCGCGATCCCGGAAGACGAGGCGCGGGCGATGGACCCGCAGCATCGCCTGGTCCTGGAAGCGGCCTGGGAGATGCTGGAGGATGCCGGGCTCGGCCCGGACGGCTTGACCGGCCGCAAGGTCGGCGCCTTCGTGGGGGTACAGCGCCAGGAGTATCAATCGCGCCTGACGCGGGATGCGATGGGCGGCGGCGTCAACACCGGCAATTCCCATTCGATGCTGGTCAATCGGCTATCCTATCTGTTCGGCTGGACGGGGCCGAGCCTTGCCGTCGATGCCGGCTGCGCCAGTTCGGGCCTGGCCATTCATCAGGCGGTGCGCGCGCTGCGCGCGGGCGAATGCAGCCATGCCGTCGCGGGCGGGGTGAATATCGTCCTCGCGCCTGAATCCGTCGTGGTCAACCGCCGCATGGGGCTTCTGACCGGCGCCGACCATGTCCGCCCGTTCGCTGCCGCGGCCGACGGGCATCTTTTCGCCGATGGCGTCGGCCTGGTCCTGCTGCGCCCGCTCGAGGATGCGCTGGCCGATGGCGATGTGATCCATGGCGTGATCGCCGGCAGCGCGGCCAACCATAACGGCGCCGCGATGTATCTGACCGCGCCCAGTCCGCGCGGCCAGGCCGAGGTCATCGGCGCGGCCTTGGTCGATGCCGGGGTCGATACTGGTTCGATCGACTATATCGAGGGCCAGGGCGCGGCCGCGACCCTGGTGGATGGTGCCGAACTCGATGCCTATGCCCGGGCTTTCGGGGATGCCGGCCATGCCCTGCCGTTGGGCAGCATCAAGGGCAATCTCGGCCATCTCGAATCCGCTTCGGGGGTCGCATCCCTGATCAAGACCCTGTTCGCCGTGCGCACCGGGCGCATTCCGGAGACCCTCGGCCATAAAGCCCTGAACTGGGACAGGGAACGCGGTGAGGCGCCGGTCGATGTCGTGGCCACGCGGCGGGACTGGCCTGATCGGCCCGGCCTGCCGCGCCGCGCCGCCGTGCATAATTTCGGCTATGGCGGTGCGAATGTGCATTTCGTGGTCGAGGCCGCGCCCGCGCGGGCGCCGGTCAATGAGGGTGAAAACTCGGTGCTGGTGCCGCTTTCGGGACCGAGCGAGGCGCGGCTTCATCGGGCCGCCGCCGCCCTGGCGCTCCATATCGAAGACCAAGTCTGGCGCGAGACCGCCGCGCCGGAACCACGCCTGGCGGATATCGCCTTTACCTTGCAGACCGGCCGCCGTGAATTCGATCATCGTGCCGCTTTCGCGGTCTCGACCAGAAGGGAACTCGTTGCCGCGCTGCGGCGCTTCGCCGATGGCGGGGAAGCGGCCGCCAGCCTGCCCGAGGACCATGACGCGCGGGCCTGGCTGGCGGGCGGTGCGATCGATTGGTCTCGCCACCGGGCGCCCGGCCAGCACCGTCGTCTGTCGCTGCCCGGTACACCCTTCGAACATATTCGGTACTGGGCAGAAGGCGGCGACCCGACGGCGGGAATAGAGTCCCGGCCCGTCGCGGATTATTACGATTCCCTTGCCGATTCGGTGGCCGGTTTGGCCGGACCGGAAGATCCGCGCGCCGGGTTGAACCTGCTCTTCGCCCCGCTGCCCCGGCGCTTGGCCGGATTCTCCTGGATCAAGGCCTTCTTCGGGGCCGAGGAAAACCCGGACCAGCTCGCGATGTTGCGGGACGGGCAGACGGCGATGAAGGGGCGGCTCTTCGATCGGATCGATTTGGCGCGAGTCTCGCGCGCGATGGATTTCGGCTGCGGTTTCGCCACCGACCTGATCGATCTGGCGCGACGGAACCCGTCCCTGGCCGGGCGCGGCTTCACCATCGCGCCGGCCCAGGCGGCGGTCGCGGCTGAGCGCGTGGCGGCGGCGGGCCTGGACGGGCGGGTCGAGATCCTGCCGCGCGATTCGGCCCGTGACGATATGGGCGGTCCCTACGACCTCATGCTGGGCTTCGAGGTCTCCTTCCATGTCGCGGACAAGCAGGGGCTGTTCGTGAATATCGCGCGCAATCTGGCGCCAAACGGCGATCTGCTGCTGATCGACTGCATCGCCGAGACGGCCGCCGAGATCGCGGTGCCGGAGATCGGGCAGTACACCCCCACAGCAACGCAGTTCGCGGAAATACTCGCGGCTCATGGTCTCGCCGTCGTGGCGGCCGAGGATGCCAGCGGCGGTATCGCCAATTTCCTTCACGATCCGGATTTCGAACGGCATCTCGATGAGCTGCATGCGCGTATCCCAGGCTTGGCGGCGCGGGCGGCGGAGCATCGCGGCTGGTCGCGCTTCGGCGAGGCCCTGTCGCTCGGCCTGATCCGCTATCTTCTTCTGCATCTGCGCAAGGATGGCCGCCCGGCGGCGGATCTGGCGGCGCATAATCGGGCGCTGTTCGCCGATGCCCCGGCCTATGGCGCGCCGCGCCCGGCAGGCCGCGCCGCTCAGGCCCCGAAGGTTCCGGCCGGGGGTTCGGTCGAGGGTCGCATCGCCGCGTGTATCGCCGCGCTTCAGGATCTGCCGCTCGACCGGGTTCGCCGGCAGGCGCGCTTCGCCGATCTCGGCATCGATTCCCTCAAGGGTCTTCAACTGGTCGATATGTTGAGCGATCAGTTCGGGATGCCGGTGCGCATGACCGACCTGTTCGACCATCCCAGCGTCGGCGCCCTGGCGGCGCATCTCGCGCCGGGTCTTGCCCAGGCTGGACCGCCTCGGCCGCCGCGCATGCCGGCCCGACCGGTGACGCCTCAGGCTGCCGCCGCCGCTTCGGCGCGGTCGCCCGATGGCGGGGACGAGGATGGCATCGCGGTGATCGGCTTGGCGGCGCGGTTTCCCGGGGCAGAGGATGCCGCGGCCTTCTGGCGGAATTTGCACGACAGCAAGGATTCGGTCGGCCCGTTGCCGGAGTCCCGCAAGGGCCTGGTGCCGCATCCGCCACGCCGCGAGGCGGGCTTCCTCGACGCTATCGAGCGGTTCGATCCGGCCTTCTTCGCCATGACCCCGCGCGAGGCGGCGGCGATGGATCCGCAACAGCGGATCTTCCTCGAACAATGCTGGCACGCCATCGAGGATGCCGGCATCGCGCCCTCGCGCCTGCGCGGCGCGGGTTGCGGCGTGGTCGCGGGGGTCCAGCCGAGCGAATATGGTGACCTGGCCGGGGAGCGCGATTTCGAACAACTCGCGGCCCAGCTCATGACCGGCAACGCGACTTCCGCCATGGCGGCGCGCATTGCCTATCTGCTCGATCTGCGCGGCCCGGCGCTCAGCGTCGACACGGCCTGTTCTTCCTCCCTGGTCGCGGTCCATCAGGCGGCGCGGATGCTGCGCCACGGCGAGGCCGATCTGATGCTGGCCGGCGGGGTGTCTCTGTTCCTCACGGACAAGCCATTCCGGATGATGACGCGGGCCGGAATGTTGGCCGATGGCGGGCGCTGTCGCGCGTTTTCGGACAAGGCCGACGGCATCGCGGTCGCCGAAGGCGCGGGGGTGGTCGTGCTCAAGCGTCTCGCGGAAGCGCGACGCGACGGCGACCGGATCTGGGGCGTGATCCGGGGCTCGGCCGTGAATCAGGACGGCGCGACCAACGGTCTGACCGCGCCCAGCCGCGAATCCCAGCGCCGCCTCGCCCTGGCGGCTCTGGCCGATGCGAAACTCCAGCCGGACGAGATCGATTTCATCGAGGCCCATGGCACCGGCACGCGACTGGGCGATCCGATCGAGGCGGGCGCCCTTGCCGATGCCTATGGCTCAGGGGCGGGGACAGGTCGTATCGCTCTCGGCTCGGTCAAATCCAATATCGGCCATGCCTCGGCGGCCGCCGGCATCGCGGGGTTGATCAAGGCCTTGCTTTCGCTGAACCATGAGGCAATCCCGGCCAGCCTGCATATCGACGCCGTTAATCCGCATATCGCGCTGGACGAGACGCCCTTCCGGCTGACCCGGACCTTGGAAGCCTGGCCGGCCCGGCCGGGCCA
>JAQCGR010000202.1 GCA_027619995.1 Pseudomonadota bacterium
GTCACGGCGCCCGAGCCGATGGTTTCCATCAGGGCCGCGACGGAGGAGGCGTGGCACAGGCGGGTGCAGTGATCGACATTGTTATGGCCGAAGCCGGCGCGGATCAGCTTCTGGAAGAGATAGGCTTCCTCGTTCGAGCATTTGGCCGAGCCGAAACCGGCGATGGATTTACCGCCTTGGTCCTGGATCAGGCGCTTGAAGCCGTTCGCGGCCGCGTCCAAGGCTTCGTCCCAGGTCGCTTCGCGGAAATGGGTCCAGGGGTTGGCCGGATCGATCTCGGGATCGGCCGATTTGGGCGCATCCTCGCGCCGAATCATCGGCTTGGTCAGGCGGTGGCGGTGGGTGATGTAGTCGAAGCCGAAGCGCCCCTTGACGCAGAGCCGGTTGCGGTTGGCCGGACCGTTCGCGCCGGTGACATAGCGAATGCTGTCGTCACGAATATGATAGACGATCTGGCAGCCGACCCCGCAATAGGGGCAGACGCTTTGCACCTCGCGGTCCGTCGACGTGTCGCCAACGCCCCTCTCGTCCATCACCGAGGCGGGCATCAGCGCGCCGGTCGGGCAGGCCTGGACGCATTCGCCGCAAGCAACGCAGGTGCTGTCGCCCATGGGATCGTCCTGGTCGAAGACGATCTTCGCCTCCGCGCCGCGATAGGCCATGCCGATGACATCGTTGACCTGAACCTCGCGGCAGGCGCGGACGCAGAGGTTGCATTGGATGCAGGCATCCAGATGCACGGCCATGGCGGGATGCGAGGGATCCGGTGCCGGCAAGGCCGCGCGCACAGGGAAACGACTGTCGGCGATACCGATCCGGTCGGCCCAGCGCCAGAGTTTGGAATCGGCGTCGCGCGCGACCGGCCTTTGGGGCTGATCGGCCAGCAGCAGCTCGAAAACCATGCGGCGCGAGTTCTTGGCGCGCTCGGAGGCGGTGTTGACCACCATGCCCTTGTTCGGGGTCCGAATGCAGGATGCGGCGAGCACCCGTTCGCCTTGGATCTCGACCATGCAGGCGCGGCAATTGCCGTCGGAGCGGTAGCCGGGTTCGGGCAGGTGGCATAGATGCGGAATCTCGGTGCCGTGGCGCTGAGCGACCTGCCAGATGGTCTCGCCGGGCGCGGCTTCGACTTCGTCGCCGTCCAGGGTGAAGGTGATGGCGTCCGTCATAGGCTTATCCCTTGCTTCCCGCGGCGATCTCGTCGGGAAAGAATTTGAGCACGGCGTTGAGCGGATTGGCCGCGGCCTGACCAAGGCCGCAGATCGACGCATCGGCCATGGTCCGGCCCAACTGCTTCAGCAGATCGGTATCCCAGACTCCCTCGGTCATCAGCTTGGCGGCCTTCTCGGTGCCGACCCGGCAGGGCGTGCATTGGCCGCAGCTTTCATCCTCGAAGAATCGCATGAGGTTGAGGGCGACGGCGCGCATATCGTCCTTGTCGGAAAGCACGACGACGGCATGGGAGCCGACGAAGCAGCCATGCTCCTCCAGCTTGCCGAATTCGAGGGGCAGATCGCCCATGCTGGCGGGCAGGATGCCGCCCGAGGCGCCGCCCGGCAGATAGCCCTTGAAGGCATGACCCTCGGCCATGCCGCCGCAATATTCCTCGATCAACTCGCGGATCGTGATGCCGGCGGGGGCGAGCTTCACACCCGGCTCCTTGACCCGGCCCGAAACCGAGAAGCTGCGCAGGCCCTTGCCGCCGTTGCGGCCGTGCCCGGCGAAGGTCTCGGCCCCTTTGGCGAAGATTTCGGGCAGCCAGTAGAGAGTCTCGACATTGTTGACCAGGGTCGGCCGGTCGAAGATGCCGATCTGGGCGACGAAGGGGGGACGATGGCGGGGCAGGCCGCGCTTGCCCTCGATGCTTTCGAGCATCGCGGATTCCTCGCCGCAGATATAGGCACCCGCACCCCGGCGCAGATGGATTTTCGTATGACCGGCGAGGCCGGCGGCTTGGGCCGCTGCGATCTCCCGGGTCAGGATGGTATGGATCTGCGGGTATTCGTCGCGCAGATAGACGAAGACTTCGTCCGCCTCCACCGCCCAGGCGGCAATCAATATCCCTTCGAGGAAGCGATGAGGGTCGCGTTCCATATAGACCCGGTCCTTGAATGTCCCCGGTTCACCCTCGTCGGCATTGACGGCCATCTTGCGCGGCTTGGGCTCGGCCCGGACGAAGCCCCATTTGCGCCCGGTCGGGAAGCCGGCGCCGCCCATGCCGCGCAGGCCAGCCTCGTTCAATATCGCGATCAGGTCGTCCGGCGTGCGCTCGCCTGCAAGGCAGGCGTCCAGCACGGCGTAACCGCCGCCGGCCCGGTAGGTCTCGAGGCCGGGATAGTCCGGGATATGGGCGTGGGTGTCGCCGGCCTTGGCCGCCGTGCACACGGTTTCGGCCGTGGCGGCGCAAAGGTGGTTGTGGCCGACCTCGGCGACCGGCGCGCGGTCGCAGCGTCCCATGCAGGGCGCACGGATCACGCGGACCTTCGGTCCGAGCTTCGCGGGCAGGGCGTCCAGCAGAGCCTGCGCGCCCATCATCTCGCAGGTCAGGCTGTCGCAGACCCGCACGGTCAGTTCGGGCGGCGGCGCCTCGTTCTCGGCCAGGACGTCGAAATGGGCATAGAACGTGGCGGTCTCGTAAACCTCGGTTTGGGCAAGGCGCATCTCATGGGCCAAGGCCGCGACATGGGCGGCTGAAATATGGCCGTGCCTGTCCTGAATGAGATGGAGATGCTCGATCAGGAGGTCGCGCCGTCGGGGCCGATCGCCCAACAATGCACGGATCTCCTCCAAAGCGACGGGATCGACCTGTCGGCCCTTGGGCGTCGCGCGTCCCTTGCGGCGTCCGGCGCCCGGGTGGCGATGTTTTTTGACGGTGGGTTCGGTCTGGCTCATCCCCTGATCAGGCGCGAGCCGAATTGCGGCTTGCGCGCCCTCTCCCTCCATGACGGTTCACGCGTTTCCCCTAGGACCATAGCAGTCTGGCGGCAGGCTAGCGCAAGGCCCCTCACTCCTGTGATACATCCCCGTCATCGCCTGCTTCGACTGCGACCAGGGTGACGACCGTGGCGTCGATGACGACTTTGCCGGCATTCTCGAAATTGGCCGTTATTTTCGACCCCACGGCCGATTGGATCTGACCCAGGCCCCAATCGGGGCGCTGCGGGTAGCGAACGAAACGGCCTGGCGTGAGGGCGGAACCCATGGTCGGATTTCCTCGATAGTGTTACATAACCCGTTCTTCCGAACCGGCCTCGGATCGATTTTACTGACGTTCCGTTGGCCAATGTAAGGCTGTGCGCGAAGAGGGGATTTCCCATGGTGATGGCACTCGATCTACGCGTGGCGGAACTGTTGTGTTCCAGGCTTTGCCACGATCTAGTCAGCCCGGTGGGCGCGGTGGCCAATGGCATGGAACTGGTCGCCGAACTGGGCGGGGCCATGGATGACGAGATCGCGGGGATGATCGGCGATAGCGCCGCTCTGGCCTCGGCGCGTCTGCGGTTTTTTCGCGCCGCCTACGGCCTCGCCGGCGGCCAGGACACGAACTCGACCGAGGAACTGAAGAATCTGGCCGAAAGCCGCGCGGCCGGCGAGGGCTACCACCTCGACTGGGCGGCGGAACCGGGCCGGATCGCGGGCCGGGGCAAATCCGGAAAGCTCGCCTTGAATCTGCAGTTGCTTGCTGAAGAGGCGCTGATGCGGGGTGGAACGATCAGCCTGCGGTCGGATGCAGGGCTGGAGGCGATCGCCGAAGGCGCTGGCGCGGCGCTCCGCGCCGAGCAGATCGCCGCGCTTCGGCCCGACACGCCGGTCGCGGAACTGACCGCGCGCACCGTGCATGCCTTCTACACGGCCCGCCTGGCATCGGAGTGCGGTCTGGCGTTGAGCGTCGAGACGGCGGGCGAGGGGCGTGTGGTTTTTCACGCCAAATGAAGTCTGCTCTTTTTACGAGAATTTTTCAGGATTTCTTAGTCTCTCCGGGCGAGGTTCGTTCTGCACGCAGGGCTCCAGCCACGCCCGATATGCGTTTGGGAGATGAGGTCCGCCAATGGGGGCAAACGGAACCGACAGCTATCGCCTGGTCGTCGACGATGCCAGTCCGGTTCGGGCCGTGGCGCGGCGCATCCTGGAAGGGCTCGGCGTAAGGGTGCGCGAGGCGGCGGACGGCCATGCGGCGCTTGAAATATGCCTTTCGTCCATGCCCGCCGGCGTGCTGCTCGATTGGAACATGCCCGCGCTCGACGGTCTCGGCTTCGTGCGGCATCTGCGGGCGAGAGATGGCGGGGACAAACCCCGGGTCGTTTTCTGCACGACGCGAAACGAGATCGCGGATATCGAATGCGCGCTCGCGGCGGGCGCGGACGACTACATCATCAAGCCTTTCGATATTCGCATCCTCACCGAGAAATTCCGTCGCTTGGGCTTGATTGGAACCGCTTGAGGCGAAGGTCAGGCGCTGTCTGGACAGGGCCCCGTTTCGAGCTGGATCGTTGCGTGGCGCAATCCGAAACGGTCGTCGAGGACGGCGTGGATCGCGCGCAGAATTCGGTCCGCCTGGGCTTCCGCCGGGATGCGGGCATGCAGGGTGACGACCGGCCGTTCGCCGGTCAGGGACCAGACATGGACATGGTGCACGTCCTGGACCTCAGGCACGGCCTCCTTGAGGGCCGCGCGGAGTTCGGCAAGGTCGAGCCCGTCCGGGGTGCCCTCCAAGAGGATATGCGCCGACCGGCGGATCAGATTCCAGCCCCCGCGCAGGATCAATGCGGCGACGAAGACGGACAGGATCGGATCGGCGGCCATCCATCCGGTCGCGCCGATGATCAGCGCGGCGACGATCGCCCCGATCGACCCCAGGATATCGGCGGCGACATGGAGCATGGCGCCGCGCATGTTCAGATTCTCGCGCTCGCCGCCATGCAAGATGGCGAAGGCGACCAGATTGGCGATCAGACCGAGGATTGCGACGATCAGCATCGGGGTGCCGAGAACCTCGACCGGGTCGAACAGGCGCATGACCGCTTCCACTGCGATCCAACCGGCGACGGCGAACAGAATCAGGCCATTGGCGAAGGCCGCGAGAACCTCGAAGCGGTGGTAGCCGTATGACCGCTGCGGGTCGGCCCGGCGTCTGGCGATACGGAAAGCGAAAAGCGCCAGGCTCAAGGCGAATGCGTCGGCCAGCATATGCCCGGCATCGGCGAGCAGGGCCAGGGAACCGGCGATCAGTCCGCCCGCGACCTCGATGACCATGAAGGTGATCGTGATGCCGAGCGCCCAGGCGACACGGCGCTCATTGCCGGCCTTGGCGGCCGGATGCTGGTGATCATGGGCATGGTCGCCGTGCGGCATGTGGCGAGCCTAGGGAAAGCCGGGCTGCGGCGAAAGAGCGAAGGCGCGTGGCGTGGCGTCGGCGGCCGCCGACGTGAGAATCAGCCGGTTTTGCGCAAGGGCTGCTCGGCGGTTTCGGCGATCGGGTCGCGCAACACATAGCCGCGACCCCAGACCGTCTCGATATAGTTGTCGCCGTCGCAGGCGGCCGCAATCTTCTTGCGCAGCTTGCAGACGAAGACGTCGATGATTTTCAGCTCCGGCTCGTCCATGCCGCCATAGAGATGGTTGAGGAACATTTCCTTGGTCAGGGTCGTGCCCTTGCGCAGGCTGAGCAGTTCCAGAATGCCGTATTCCTTGCCGGTCAGATGGAACGGCTGGCCGCTGGCTTCGACCGTATGGGCATCCAGATTCACGGCGAGCTTTCCGGTGCGGATGACCGAGTCCGAATGGCCCTGGGAGCGGCGCACGATGGCATGGATGCGCGCGATCAATTCGCGCTTGTCGAAGGGTTTGACGAGATAATCGTCGGCGCCGGTGGTCAACCCCTTCAGTTTGGCGTCGGTATCGCCCAGACCGGACAGGATGAGGATCGGCGTAACGACGCGCGCGTCGCGCAGGCGGCGCAACACTTCGTAGCCGTCGATATCGGGCAGCATCAGATCCAGGATGATGATGTCGTAGTCGTAAAGTTTGCCGATCTCCAGGCCGTCTTCGCCCAGATCCGTCATGTCGCAGATGATGCCCTCGGTCTTGAGCATCAATTCGATGGATCGCGCTGTCGACGAATCGTCTTCGACAAGAAGAACACGCATCGGTTCGGCCTGATCGGCCCCCATTAGGTGGTCCGGTTAGAATGTTAGTGCATTGCTTCCTCCTTGGCCATTGCC
>JAQCGR010000203.1 GCA_027619995.1 Pseudomonadota bacterium
AGGCTCACATGCCAACAGACAAAACGGAATCCCAAATCGGATTCTTTTGTTCCGATCAATCCACTAGCACGGACCGCTTTGAATGGACCAACCCTTCTGGAAGCGCAAGACGCTGTCCGAGATGACCGCCCCGGAGTGGGAATCGCTCTGCGACGGCTGCGCCCAGTGCTGCCTCATCAAGCTTGAGGACCCCGACACCGAGGAACTGACCTATACCAGGGTTTCCTGCCGTCTGCTCGACGAGGGGAGTTGCAGCTGTTCTCGCTATGAGACGCGCCAGCGCCATGTGCCCGATTGCGTGGCTTTGACGCCCGAAAACGTCCGCACGATCCCCTGGCTGCCGCCGACCTGCGCCTATCGGCTGGTGGCGGAGGGGCGCGATCTCTACTGGTGGCATCCTCTCGTCTCCGGCAGTGCGGCCACCGTGCATCAAGCGGGGGTCAGCGTGCGCGGCAAGATCGTCTCAGAGAGCGATGTCGCGGATCCGGACCTTCCGGACTACGAAATTACCCTCGAGGAAATGGCCAGCGCCGTGACCTCCTGGGGCGACGACCCGGCTTCCTGAAACGGCAGACGGGCCCCGCCGATGCGCCGTTTCCGGCGCGGGCGGAGCCCGCCGTCATGGTCTTCGCTCGATGGCCCGCTTACGACTTGGGCGCCTCAAGGAAGAGATAGGAGAGGCCGCCGGACAGGCCGAGGCCTTCGCCGGTTTCGATCGCGATCGGTTGGAGCGCGATATTGTCGTTGCTGCCGCCGATCAGGGCCTGGGCGCCGATGCCCTTGATCACGGTGATCGAAGCGCGCCCACCGACATATTTGCCGGACAGGTTATGCTCGCCCGGACCCACCTTGTCGCCGGCGGAAACGACGCTGAAGCGCATCGTCGCGTCACGGTCGAAGTTGAGGTCGAGGCCGAGACCCACGCCGGTTTCGCCGACATAGCGTTCGCTGCCCCGCGGGGTCTCGAACACGCAGTCCAGATTGACCGAGGAATGGATGATGAGGTTCACCTGGGTACCGTCGACGGTCTCGCAGGTGAGGACGCCCACTTCCATATTGGCTTTGTCCTCGGTCTCGGTCGCGCCGGTAGCGGTGGCGCCGATCGCCATCAGGGCGGCGAGGGCCGTACCGGTCAAAAAATGTTTCGTTCGCATTGGATGACTCCTAACTCCGTGAATGATGGAGGGAGCCTACCGATTGCGAAAACAGCGGCCTTAACCTGGAGCAATCACCCAAAATCGGATGGAGCGATCGTCAGAACTGAACCGACATGCTCAACCCGGCGAAGCGATCCGGGGTGTCCCCTTCGAATTCCGCGGTCCGATAGACATGGGTGAAGGTCAGGCGTGCGGCGCCCAGGATGACGGCCAAGCCACCCTGGAGATCGCCCGCGAAATAGCGCTTGTCGACGCTGTGGCTGTTGCCGAAGGTGTTGCCGTCGAGGAAGATGTTGCGCGCCACCGCACGTCCTTCGACACCGGCAAAGAAATACCAGCCGAAGCCATCGCGCTGGACAAAGAAATCGGTTCCGGGAAGGCTCGGCCGGATTCTCGGCGCGCCATAGTCGCCGCGCAGATCGTCTCCCAGTCGGAAGGTCAGGCCGGTCGCGCCGTAGGTGTGAATGTTGCCGGCGGCCAATCCGACATGGGGAACGACATCCGCTTGCAGGCCTAACGGCGCATTGTCCCAAATGGCGCGCCATTTTCGCTCGAAATACACCACCATGCCGGGCTCGAAGTTGAGCTGATTGTCCCAGCCGTTCGCCTTCTGGGCATTGATGACGTCATGGACGAGATTCTGGGTCGGCTCGCCCATGGCGGGCGGGCCGATAACGCCGAAATCGATCTCGAAGGTATCGAGATGGTCCCCCGTGTCGGACAGGAAGCCGAGGCCGCCATAGAGCCAGGCGGCATAGGGCCGGTCGTCCTCGATCAGGGTCCGGGCCCCGATGTCCTCGGGGGTGAATAGACTCTGCCCCAAGCTGAACCCGATCCATGGAATGCCGTCGTCGTCGAGCAGCGGCAGATGGCGGTACATCGGTACGAGCCAATCCGGCATTTCGTTCTCGGGCGACAGCCATGCGAGGCGGATGCCGTTGGTATAGTTCCGGTCCGTATCGGCAATGATGTCGTTCTCCCATTGCAGGGTGAACGTGCCCTTGAGAGCGGGGAAGCGCGGCTCGCCGTCGGCCGCCGGCGGCAATCTGAGGTCCGTCTCCTTCGGGATATCCGCCGCCAAGGCGGGGCCGGCGCCGATCAGGGCGCTACCGAACAGACAGGCGAGAGCAATCGATCGCGGGGAGCGTCGGTTCACATGATCCTCGTAATAACGGCCGATCAGATCGGCGTTTGTTCCCCCGCGGACACGGATACGATAGTGCTATTTTCCGGCGGAGCAAGGGGACATATCCAACGGGGATCGTAGGCGCAGGACGGATTATAGGAGAAATTAAAGTCGAGAATGAGGCGGCCGGAGAGGGTGCCGAGATCCGCGCCTTTGATCGTATCCAGAAGGTAACGTCCGCCGCCATAGCTGGCCTGCCCGGAGGTCGCGTCCGAGAAGGGCAGAAACAGGCCGCCACCATAGCCCAGGATCCAGAATAGGGTCAGTTCGCGGCGCAGGGCGCCAGCCAAGCCCCGGGTGCGCGCGACGGGGGCGGCGCGAAACGATCCATCGGCGCCGAGGTCGATGGTTTCGGCCGTGCCCTCGATGGGTTCGACCTCGACGAGAAAGCGATAGGCCGGATCATAGTTGAAATAGCGCAATCCATGATCCGGCCGTCTCGCGATTTCCGGCAACGGCGAACAGGGATGATGGCGGAACAGCAGATCGCGCTCCTGCCGCCAGCGGTGCCAACCCGCCTCGGGCACTTCGGCGCCGCGCAGATGGGCGTATACCTCGGCCACAGTCCGGCGCCATTCCGCGAGCGCAAGCGGGTCGTCCGGGCGACTGGCCGCTCATCCCGTCACGGCACCCAGCGCGGCGGGCGCTTCTCCAGGAAGGCCGTCATGCCCTCGACCGCGTCGGGCGAGCGCAGACGCTCGACCAGCGCGGCGCCGGCGGCATCCAGCACGACCTTCAGGGGCTGTTCTTCACTTTCCGCGATGAGCCGCTTGACCGTGGCGATGGCGGCGGGCGCACAGTGAAGAATTGCCTTAAGGGTTTCGGCGAGGGTCGCTTCGAGCGCGGCGGTGTCTTCGCAGCAATGAGCGGCTAGGCCGATGCGATGAGCCTCGCGACCGTCGATCCGATTGCTCGTGATGGCCAGATTCCGCGCGCGGCCGGAGCCGATGCGCCGGACCAGATAGGGGATCATCTGGGATGGTATGAAGCCGGCGCGGGGCTCGGGAATGCCCAGTTTGGCACGGGCATTGACGATCACGACATCGGCGCAGCAAGCCATGCCCAAACCGCCGCCGACCGCCGCCCCTTCGAGCACCGCGATGACCGCCTGGGGCAGGGTGTCCAGGGTATGCAGCACATCGCCGAACTGGCGATATCGAGGATAGAGAGGGTCTTCCACGCCCGGTTCCGGAGCCGGGGGCATGGACTTCATGGCATTGAGGTCACCGCCGGCGCTGAAATTGCCACCGGCGCCACGCAGGACCACAACCCGGCTTGCCTCGTCCCGCGAGATGCGGTCGACCGCATCGCCGATCTCCGCCATCATGGCGTGGGTCAGGGCGTTCAGCGCATCCGGCCGCACCAGGGTCAGCCTGGTGACTCCCCCGGCCCGCTCCAGGGTGATCGTTTCGTATTCTGGTGCATCTTTCATGGCGCCGGCATACTGGCGAGGCCGGTGCGAAAACGAAAGCCCCAAGGCTCGCGCCAGGTGCGGCCGGCCTGCCGATTCGTGCGCTCGGAGTGGCACTTGAGAATAGTCTTTGCTTTAATGGGGAATAGTTCCCATACTAATAGGTAGATCTGCGATCATCTTCCGGACAGGGTCCGGCCTGACGTATGATCCGTTACCGTTTTCCCGAAAGAATTCGGTAAGCCGAGACTCGCCGGGCGGAGTGCCTAGCGGGCGCAACATGTTAATAGGAAACATCGATGACTAATGGAACCGTGAAATGGTTCAACAGCGTTAAGGGCTATGGCTTCATCCAACCGGATGATGGCTCCCCGGACGCTTTCGTCCATATCTCCGCAGTGGAGCGGGCAGGCATTTCGAACCTTACGGAAGGCCAGCGCGTCCAGTACGAGCTGCAAGCCGGTAATAACGGCAAGTCGTCCGCGGAAAATCTTTCGCTCGTCAGCTGACGCCTCGGCGCATCGATAGCGATTTGAAGAGGTCCGCCTTTGGCGGGCCTCTTTTGCTATCGGGCCGGGCGTGACGCGCACCGCATCATGAATCCAAAATCTTTGACCTTGCGCACGGACCAACCGGTGGCGCGGACCACTACCGGACGCGACATTCGACGCTGTGTCGCCCGGTTCCAATCCCCAATAATGCGCGAGAGCCTGTTGCAGATCGCCACATCGCTCGGCGGCTTCGTCGCCGTCTGCGTGGCGATGTACGTGACTGCAGGCATTTCCTTCTGGATCGTCCTGGCTCTCATGCCCCTGGCCGCCGGTTTTTTGGTCCGGACCTTCATCGTCCAGCACGACTGCGGCCATGGCGCGTTCTTCCGCTCCAAGCGGTGGAACGATGTGCTGGGCGTCGTTTGCAGCCTCGTTACCCTTGCGCCCTATCCATCCTGGCGCCGCCAGCATGCCGGCCACCACGGAGTCTGGAACAATCTCGACCGGCGCGATACTGGCGCCGATATCTACTCTTCCTGCCTCACCGTCGAGGAATACCGCCAGCTGAGCCCCTGGGGCCGGCGCTGGTATCGGGTGAGCCGCAACCCCATCGTCGCCAATCTCCTGATACCGCCGCTCGTGTTCCTCGTGCTCTATCGGTTGCCCTTCGACATGCCGGTCGGCTGGCGGGGCGAGCGCCGCGCGGTTTATCTGACCGATATTGC
The DNA here is from genome assembly GCA_027619995.1 of Pseudomonadota bacterium. Classification (GTDB taxonomy): domain Bacteria; phylum Pseudomonadota; class Alphaproteobacteria; order CADEGL01; family CADEGL01; genus JABIRQ01. The sequence goes on from JAQCGR010000203.1 coordinate 4,971, forward strand.
CTTGATTGCGCTGTTCTGCGGCCTCGGCCTGGCGCTCGGCTTCGGGCGAGTGATCGGGATTCAGCTTCCGGTCATGGCGATGGCCGCGATCATCGGCGTATGGCTCTTCACGGTGCAGCATCGGTCCGAATGGACCGTCTGGGCGCGCCAGAAGGACTGGGACGCCGTCACCGCCTCTCTCAAGGGTTCGACCTATCTGCGCCTGCCGCGGATCCTGCAGTGGTTCACCGGCAATATCGGCTTGCATCACATTCATCACCTGAACCCGAAAATTCCGAACTATCGCCTCGAAGGCTGCCATGAAGCCCTCACGGATCTGCAGGAAGTTCCGGTCCTGACCCTCGGCTCCGCATTCAAGGCGATGTTCTTCGTCCTGTGGGACGAGCGTCGGCAGCGCCTCGTGACCTTCCGTGCCGAGAGCCGGAGCCGCCTGTTGCCGGATCCTGTGTGATCGCTTGCCCGCTACGATAGGCTAGGCGGCGAGGCGCCATCCCCCGACCGGGCGGGGTCGGTTATGATGGCCGCCCGACTCAAGGAGAAGGCATGGCCTCGCAAGGTTCGAAGAAGGCGGTCTACGCCGCGCTGATCGGCAATTTCCTGATTGCGATCACCAAGTTCGGCGCGGCCGGCTGGACCGGCAGTTCGGCGATGTTGAGCGAGGCGATCCATTCGGTCGTCGATACCGGCAATCAGGTTCTGCTTCTGCTTGGGATGAAGCGGGCAAGCCGGCCGCCGGACGACAAGCATCCCTTCGGCTACGGCAGCGAGGTCTTCTTCTGGGCCTTCTGCGTCGCGATCCTGCTCTTCGCTGTCGGTTCGGGCGTCTCCCTCTACGAAGGCGTCATCAAGATTCTCGAGCCGCACCCGGTCTCGGATCCCTATGTCAATTACGCGGTTCTCGCCGTCGCCATGGTCTTCGAGGCCGGGGCCTGCACGGTCGCCTTCAGAGAGTTCCAAAAAACCCGGCAGGGCCGCGGCCTCATCGAGAGCGTGCGGGCAAGCAAGGATCCGGCACTTTTCGTCGTGTTGTTTGAAGACACGGCCGCCATGCTCGGCCTCGTCGTCGCCTTCGTCGGGCTCCTGTTGACCCAGTTGCTGGGCATCGCCTGGCTGGATGGGGCGGCCTCGGTCGTGATCGGCCTGATCCTGGGCGGGACGGCGGCCCTGCTGGCCTATGAATGCAAGGGCCTGCTGATCGGCGAGGGGGCGCGGAGCGCGGTGGTCCGGGGCGTCCAGCGCCTCGCC
>JAQCGR010000204.1 GCA_027619995.1 Pseudomonadota bacterium
GCCAGCCGAATGTGCCAACTACTTCGCCGCCGCCGGCTATGAACCCGAGTGATCGAAAAATGCTCTAGGAAAACAGCCAATTTTACCCATTTGCGACAAGGCCCGGCATGATTGCGCCGGGCCTTTCGCAACGAAACGGTAATTGGGCTGCAAATTCACGGTCAGTGGGTCACCAAGCCGCCCACATCCCCGTCCGTTTTTTTGCCCGTCACCGCGGCCAACTCGTCGCTTTCATCCCATTTGATGGGCACGAGTGGCCCGGTCAAGGCATGTTCCAGCACTTCGTCGACCATGGTCACCGGGACGATCTCGATGGCCTTCTTGATGTTGTCCGGAATATCCGCGAGATCCTTCTCGTTGTCCTTGGGAATCAGGACCTTGGCGATCCTTCCGCGTACCGCAGCCAGCAGCTTTTCCTTCAAGCCGCCGATCGGCAGGACACGGCCGCGCAGGGTTATCTCGCCGGTCATGGCGATGTCGCGCCGCACGGGAATTCCGGTCAGGGCCGAGACGATCGAGGTGATCATGCCAACGCCAGCCGAGGGTCCATCCTTGGGGATCGCCCCCTCGGGCACATGGACATGGATATCCTTCTTCTCGAAAAGCGTCGGCTTGATGCCGAAGGTGATCGCGCGTGAGCGGACATAGCTTTCGGCCGCCTGCACCGATTCCTTCATCACGTCGCCGAGCTTGCCGGTCGTCATCACCTTGCCCTTGCCGGGCAGGATCGCCGATTCGATGGTCAGCAACTCGCCACCGACCTCGGTCCAGGCGAGGCCCGTGACGACGCCGACCAGATCCTCTTCTTCCATCTCGCCGTAGCGAAAGCGGCGCACACCGGCATACTTGTCGAGATTGCGGCTGGTCACGGCGATCTTCGTCTTCTCGCCCGCGACGATTTCCTTGATCGCCTTGCGGACCAGACTGGCGATCTCACGCTCCAGATTCCGGACGCCGGCCTCGCGCGTGTAGTAGCGGATGAGGTCGGTCAGAGCGCCGGAGGACAACGACCACTCGCCGTCCTTCAGGCCGTGATCCTTGGTCTGCTTGGGAATCAGGTGGCGTAGCGCGATTTCCTTCTTCTCATCCTCGGTATAGCCGGGGATGCGGATGATCTCCATCCGGTCCAACAGCGGCTGCGGCATGCGCAGCGTGTTGGCCGTGGTGATGAACATCACGTCCGAGAGATCGTATTCCACCTCCAGATAGTGATCCTGGAAAGTCGAATTCTGCTCCGGATCGAGGATCTCGAGCAGAGCCGAAGACGGATCGCCGCGCCAATCCGCGCCCAGCTTGTCGATCTCGTCGAGCAGGAACAGCGGGTTGGAGGTCTTCGCCTTCTTCATGCCCTGGATGACCTTGCCCGGCATCGAGCCGATATAGGTCCGGCGATGGCCACGCATCTCGGCCTCGTCGCGCACACCGCCGAGGGACATGCGCACGAAGTTCCGGCCGGTCGCATGGGCAATAGATTTGCCGAGCGAGGTCTTGCCGACGCCCGGAGGGCCGACGAGGCACAGGATCGGACCCTTGAGCTTCTTCGTCCGCACCTGGACGGCGAGATACTCGATAATCCGTTCCTTGACCTTGGCCAGACCGTAATGGTCCTCGTCGAGGATCCGCTCAGCGGCATTGATGTCTTTCTTCACCTTGGAACGCTTCTTCCACGGGATGCTGAGCATCCAGTCGAGATAGTTGCGCACCACAGTGGCTTCGGCGCTCATCGGGCTCATGTTGCGGAGCTTCTTGAGCTCGGCATCGGCCTTCTCGCGCGCTTCCTTGCTGAACTTGGTCTTCTTGATGCGCTCTTCCAGTTCGGCCATCTCGTCGCGCCCGTCCTCGGACTCGCCAAGCTCCTTCTGGATCGCCTTCATCTGCTCATTCAGGTAGTACTCGCGCTGCGTCTTTTCCATCTGGCGCTTGACGCGCCCGCGGATGCGCTTCTCGACCTGAAGAACGCCGATCTCGCCTTCCAACAACCCATAGATCCGCTCGAGCCGCTCGGAGATCGGAATGATCTCAAGCAGCTGCTGCTTCTCGGGAATCTTGAGGGCCAGATGGGAAGCGACCGTGTCCGCAAGCTTGCTCGCGTCGTCGATCTGATTGACCGAAACCAGCACCTCGGGCGGAATCTTCCGGTTGTGCTTGATGTACCGCTCGAACTGGGAGACCACGGAGCGGGCAAGCGCCTGCTGCTCCTTGTCATCCTCGCCCGGTTCCGGCAACGCCTCGGCCTGAGCCTGGAAGAATTCCTCGTTATCTGAATAGGACAGGATCCGGGCGCGGGTCGACCCTTCGACCAACACCTTGACCGTGCCGTCGGGCAGCTTGAGAAGCTGGAGCACGGTGCCGATCGTGCCGATCTCGTAAATGTCCTGGGACTTCGGATCATCCAGCGAAGCGTCCTTCTGGGTCGCCAGCAAGATCTGCTTGTCATTCTTCATGACATCTTCGAGCGCGCGGACGGATTTGTCGCGGCCGACGAAAAGCGGAACGATCATGTGGGGGAAGACGACAATATCCCGTAGGGGGAGCACGGGGTAGAGGCCGCCGCTCGAGAGTTCCACCATTTTACCTCGTCTATTCTCGGGGTCAGTTGTCGGGCTGAAGGCGTCCGGGGGGTCGGATGCCGCCGAGCCCAAAACGGGGCCCGACACGATAAGTGGCGTCTCCGAGCCGCAGTATCAAGATGCGGCGCACAAGGTCTGGCGTAGGATGGGCCAAATCCGAAGCATATCTAGGCGCTTGTGCCCACATCCTCCTTGCGATCCGCATAGATATAGAGGGGCGTGGCGCGGCCCTCGGCCACCTCGGCATTGATCACCATTTCCTCGACTCCTTCCAGGCTGGGCAGGTCGAACATGGGATCCAGCAGAATGCTCTCGAGGATCGAGCGCAAACCACGGGCGCCGGTGCGCCGGGTGATCGCCTTGCGAGCGACCGTGCGCAGCGCGTCATCGGTATAGGTGAGCTGCACGCCCTCCATCTCGAACAGGAGCTGGTACTGCTTGACCAGGGCGTTCTTCGGAGTCGTCAAAATTTCCATGAGGGCCTTTTCGTCCAGGTCCTCCAGGGTCGCGATCACCGGCAGGCGGCCGATGAACTCGGGGATCAGGCCGAATTTCAGCAGATCCTCGGGCTCGACCTCGCGCAGGACTTCGCCCGTCTTGCGTTCGTCCGGGTCGCGCACATCGGCACCGAAGCCCATGGATGAGCCCTGGCCGCGCGCGCTGATGATCTTCTCGAGACCCGAGAAGGCGCCGCCGCAGATAAACAGGATATTGGTGGTGTCGACCTGCAGGAATTCCTGCTGCGGATGCTTGCGCCCGCCCTGGGGCGGTACGCTGGCAACCGTGCCTTCCATGATCTTCAGCAAGGCCTGCTGCACGCCCTCGCCCGACACGTCCCGGGTGATCGACGGATTGTCGGACTTGCGGCTGATCTTGTCGACCTCGTCGATATAGACGATGCCGCGCTGGGCGCGCTCAACATTGTAGTCGGCGGCCTGCAGCAATTTCAGGATGATGTTTTCGACATCCTCGCCAACATACCCCGCCTCGGTCAGCGTCGTCGCGTCGGCCATCGTGAACGGCACATCCAGAATCCGCGCCAGCGTCTGCGCCAACAGCGTCTTGCCGCAGCCGGTGGGTCCCAACAGCAGGATGTTCGATTTCGCCAGCTCGACGTCATTCGATTTCGCGCTGTGGCTCAGGCGTTTGTAATGATTGTGCACCGCGACCGACAGCACCCGTTTCGCATGGTCCTGGCCGATCACGTAGTCGTTCAGCACGCCGGCGATATCCTCTGGCGTCGGTACGCCGTCCGAAGTCTTGACCAGCGTGCTCTTGTGTTCCTCGCGGATGATGTCCATGCACAGCTCGACGCATTCATCACAGATGAACACGGTCGGACCCGCGATCAGCTTGCGGACCTCATGCTGGCTCTTGCCGCAAAACGAGCAATACAGGGTGTTTTTTGAATCGCCGGATTTTGTCATACACACCACCGATGCCCGCGGAGTTCGCCGGCGATCCCTTTGCGTCCCAAGATGTTAGCCACACGCCGCGCCCGCGAACAACCCCATTCAGGGGCAAACGTGCGGGGAAAGGGAGAGGACTTGCGGCATCTGACGGTGAACCCACGTTAGTGCGGACAGAGTCAACAAACCGTTAACGACGCCCGGCGCTCAGGCGTCCTGCGACTTCCCCTTCTTCTTGCCGTCGCCCTCGTCGCCCGCCGGAACCGGACGGGTCTCCAGGATGTCGTCGATGATGCCGAAATCTTTCGCCGCAGCGGCAGTCATGAACGTATCCCGATCGACGCTCTTTTCGATCTTTTCCAGCGACTGGCCGGTGTGCTTGACGTAGATCTGGTTCAGACGCGCGCGCAAATCCAGTATCTCCCGCGCCTGGATTTCGATGTCCGAGGCCTGCCCCTGGGTGCCGCCATGCGGCTGGTGGATCATGATGCGGGCATTCGGAAGCGCGAACCGCATGCCGGGAGCGCCCCCGGCCAGAAGCAGCGACCCCATCGACGCCGCCTGGCCGACGCACAGCGTCGAAACCTTTGGCCGCACATACTGCATCGTGTCGTAGATCGCCAGCCCCGACGACACGACGCCGCCCGGCGAGTTGATATAGAACGAGATGTCCTTCTGCGGGTTTTCCGCCTCCAGAAACAGGAACTGGGCGGTGATCACGCTGGCCACGTGGTCGTCGACGGCGCCGGTCAGGAACACGATGCGTTCCTTCAGCAACCGCGAATAGATATCGTAGGCCCGTTCGCCGCGGTTGGTCTGTTCGACCACCATCGGCACCAGGCCCTGCATGCGGGGCTCGCCGCTCATTTCGTTTCCTTTACCTTGGCGTCTTTCGAGGCCTTTGCGGCCCCCGACTTCGCCTTGCCGCCGGCCTTTGGTTTTGGCGTCGCGCCGATCGGCGCCGTGGTTTCGTCGGTCAACTCGTCCTGGCTGACGGTCCGCTCGGTGACCTTCGCGACCTCCAGCACAAAATCGACGACCTTGTCCTCGATGATCGGACCGCGCAGCATCTCGGCTTCCTGCGGATGGCTGCGGAAGTGATTGAACACCGCCTGCTCCTGTCCCGGATACCGCATCGCGTGGTCCTGAATGGCGCGGTCGAGTTCGTCCTGCGAAACCTCGATATTCTTGCGGCGACCGACTTCCGCAAGGAGCAGTCCCAGCCGCACCCGCCGGGTGGCGATGTCGCGATACTGCGTTTCCAGTTGCTCATCGGACAGGCCCTCGTCGTCGGGATCGGGCTCGCCGCGTTTGCGGGCCGCCTCGACCTCGCGCCAGATGGTCTGGAACTCGGACTCGGCCATGCCGGGCGGCACCTCGAATTCGTGCATTTCGGCAAGCTTGTCCAGCAGCGCCCGCTTCACCCGGCGGCGTGAAATCGCCGCGTAATCCTTTTTCAACTGGTCGGTAACCGCCTCGCGCACCTTTTCCAGGGATTTCAGCCCCAGCCGTTCGGCCAGCTTTTCATCCACCGCCGATGCTTCCGGCACTTGCACGCTCTTGACCGTGGTATCGAACACCGCCTCGCGACCGGCCAGGTGGTCGACGCCGTAGTCGGTCGGGAACGTACAGGTCACATCGATCCGGTCGCCGGCCTTCGCGCCGACCAGTTGGTCCTCGAAGCCGGGAATGAACTGGCCGGCGCCCAGCTCCAGGCGAATGCCCTCGGCGGTGCCGCCGTCGAACGCCTCGCCGTCGATGCGGCCGACAAAGTCCAGCATGACGATATCGCCTTCGGCCGCGGCCTGTCCCTCGGGCGCATCGGCAAATGTCTTTTGCGCGTCCGCCAGGCGCTGTAATGCCGCGTCGACATCCTTTTTCGACGGATCCGCGACCAGGCGCTCGACCTCGACCTTCGAATAGTCGCCGACCTCGATTTCGGGCATCAGCTCGACATTCAGCGTGTACTCCAGGTCCTGGCCTTCCTCGAAACTGTCGATCTCGATCTTGGGCTGAAGCGCCAGGCGCAGAGCACGTTCGGCGATGGCGGCCTGGGTCGCCGTGTTGACCGTCTCCTCCAGCACCTCGCCCAGCAACGACTTGCCATAGCGCTGCCGCAGCAGCTTCGCCGGCACCTTGCCGGGGCGGAAGCCGGGCAGACGCGCCGTCGCGCGCAACTGATCGAGCCGCGCCGTCATGCGGTCCTCGACGTCCTTGGCCTCCACCTTGATCTT
>JAQCGR010000205.1 GCA_027619995.1 Pseudomonadota bacterium
CGCGCGCCCTGTCGGCCTCGATCGTATCGAGCGGCGGGGGCAGCATCTCGGTCTCCACGATCTCGCCGTCATGGAGCACGACGATATTGCGGACGACATTCTGAAGCTGGCGCACATTGCCCGGCCAGTCGTAGCGCTGCAGCACCGCCTCGGTTGCGTCGGAAAACGTCTTGAAATGCTTGCTTTCCTCACGCGCGAAGTCGTGCAGAAACTTGTTCGCGATCAGCAGGACATCGTCGTCGCGCTCGCGCAGCGGCGGCAGCGGGACCGGGATAACGTGCAAGCGGTAGTAAAGGTCTTCGCGGAAACGGCCCTCCTCGACCTCCTGCAGCGGATCCTTGTTGCTCGCGCAGACGAAACGGACGTCGACTTTCTCGGTGGCGGTGCTGCCGACCCGCTGGAAAGTGCCGGTCTGGATGAAGCGCAGCAGTTTCGACTGCAGCCCCATGTCCATCTCGCAGATTTCGTCCAGGAACAGGGTGCCGCCGTTGGACTCGGCCGCCGCGCCCTTGCGATCGGCCACCGCTCCGGTGAAGGCGCCCTTCACATGACCGAAAATCTCGCTTTCCATCAGATCCTTGGGGATCGCGGCGCAATTCAACGCCATGAAAGGCTTGTCGCGCCGCGGGCTCTGCTTGTGGATGGCCTGGGCGCAGACCTCCTTGCCCGTGCCGCTTTCGCCGGTGATGAAGACGGTGGCCTTGCTGGGCGCGGCCGACTGGATCATCCGATAGACCCCCTGCATGGGCAGGGACGCGCCGATGAAGCCGAGATATTCGTCGCGCCCGAAATCCTCCTTGTAGGTTTCGAGCATCCGCGTCAGGCGCTGGTGTTCCAGCGCGTTGCGCAGGGTGACGAGAAGGCGATCGGCGTTGAAGGGTTTGACCAGGAAATCGAAGGCACCACCGCGCATCGAATCGACCGCGATATTGACCGAACCATGGGCCGTGATCACCACGACTTCGGTCGGCAGCCCCTTGGCAACGACATCGTGCAGGATTTCCATGCCGTCGATGTCGGGCAATACGAGATCGAGCAGAATCGCGTTCGGCGTCCGCTTCTCGATGGCCTTGAACGCGTCCTTGCCAAGCTCGACATGCTCGACCACGACCGGCTCTTTCTTGAGATACTCAAGATAGACCCGTGCGATCGACGGCGTGTCTTCGACAAGCAGCACGTACGGCTGTTGAGAACTATCCATTCGGCCCCACCCCGAACGATCCTATCCCCGACAGCGCGACGGTTTTTGATGTTCTTGTGGATTTGCAATTTGCAAGCTACCGGAAACATGTGCATTTTGCAAATTACGTGAATCGGCCCGCGAAATCTCGCAATAGATATTACAGAAACAAGACTTTAGCTCGTTTGTCAGAGCAGCTTCGGGGCGATTTCCTGGGCCGGTTCCAGGCAAGCCGGGTCGTCATTGCCAGGGCTGTTCATCCGCATCGAGACGGGAAAGGTCACAAGACTGTTGATTTCGCGGCAACGCAGAAGCGGCGTGATGGTCCGCAGGTCCTTGTCCTCGACATTGAGCCAGCGATCGTAATCGGCAGGATCGAGGATGACCGGCATCCGGTGGTGGATCGCCCGCAGTTTCTCGTTCGCATCGGTGGTCAGGATCGCGCAGGTTTCCACCACCCTGCCCTCGGCGCTCTCCCAGCGTTCCCATAGCCCGGCGAAGGCGAAGGGCTGGCGCCCCTCCCGTTCGATCCGGTAGGGCTGTTTCAGCTTGCCGGCGGGCTTCCACTCATAGAACCCGTCGGCCGGGATCAGGCAGCGGCGGGCCTTGAATGCCTCGCGGAAACTGGGTTTTTCCGCCGCGGTCTCGCTGCGCGCATTGATCAGCCGGTCGCCGATGCTCTCGTCCTTGGCCCAGAAGGGAACCAGGCCCCAACGCAGCATGACCAGACGGCGGGCGGGCGCCGCGCCCGTCTGCTCCCCATCGCGGCGCACGACCGGCACGTCCTGGCGCGGCGCCACGTTGTACCGCGCGGCCAGATTCGTGCCCGGACCCACAAAGCCGAACAAGCCGCGCATCGCCTCGACCGGCAGGGTGATGGAATAGCGTCCGCACATCTTCTCGTTATGGCCGCCCCGCCCGGCGGCTGTCGAGAGCGGGATTGGCCCGATGCCGGCCCCCGGCTATCCTTTGCGCCATGGAAACGGCGACATCCGGCGCGACCGCGCGACCGACGGCCTTCGCAGGCAGTTTCTATCCGGCCGACCCCGAGGCCCTGGCCGCCCAGGTCGATGCCTGCCTCGCCAATCCGCGCGCGCCATACCGCACCCAAAGCCTTGATCGCGCCCCATGCCGGCTATGTCTATTCGGGGGCCGTCGCGGGCACTGCCTATGCCAGTCTGGCCCCCTTGCGCGGACGCATCCGGCGGGTCGTCCTGCTGGGTCCGTCGCACCGGGTGCCATTCCGGGGCCTCGCCGTGCCGACCGTCTCGGCCTTCGACTCGCCGCTCGGTGCGGTGCCTCTCGACCCTGCGGCCATCGCCTCGATCCTCAACCTTCCGGCGGTGGCGGCACGGGACGACGCCCATGCCCGGGAACACAGCCTGGAAGTCCATCTGCCCTTTCTGCAGCGCGCCCTGGACGAATTCGATCTGGTGCCGATCGTCGTCGGCGACGCCACGCCGGAGGCGGTAGACGAGGTTCTGGCCGCGCTTTGGGGCGGGCCTGAAACCCTGATCGTCGTCAGTTCGGATCTGAGCCATTATCACGCCTATGACGAGGCCCTGGTTCTCGACCGTCGCGCCGGCCAGGCGATCGAGGCCCTGCGCGGCGATCTGCTGGAAGATGGGCAGGCCTGCGGCAACCGGCCGATCCGTGGCCTGCTGCGCCGGGCAAGGGCGCTCGATCTGCGCGCCACCGCCCTCGACACGCGCAATTCCGGCGACACCAAGGGCGACAAAAGCCGGGTCGTCGGCTACGGCGCCTATGCCTTCGAATATGCCGAACAGGCGCGCCTGTCGGCCGCGCAACGGGAGGTCCTGCTCAAAGCCGCGGCGCAGAGTCTCGTCAACGGGTTGCGCACCGGGCGCCCGGCCAAGCTTCGCCTGGGCAGTTTTCCGCCTCAGGTCGAGGCGATACGGGCCAGCTTCGTTACGCTGGAGAGCGGCGGCGCCCTGCGGGGCTGCATCGGCTCGACGCAGCCTCGCCGCCCGCTGATCCAGGATGTCGTCGAAAACGCCTTCAAGAGCGGCTTTTCGGATCGGCGTTTCCCGAAGCTGGAGGTCAAGGAACTCGACCGGATGGGGATCGGCATCTCCATCCTGTCGACCCCGCGGGCGATCGATTTCGACTCCGAGGACGGCCTCCGTGCCGCCCTGCGCCCGGGCCTCGACGGGGTGGTCCTGACCGAGGGCAAGCGGCGCGGCCTGTTCCTGCCCCAGGTCTGGGCCAGCCTGCCCGATGCGCAAGGTTTCGTGGCCCGCCTCAAGCAGAAGGCCGGCCTCGCGCCGGATCATTGGTCCGACGAGATCCGCGCCTTCCGCTTCACGGCGGAGACCTTCAAGGGAAAGCTGGACGTGCGGCCAGAGGACACCAAGCCCACGTAGTTGCTTTCATACGGGCCGAGGGCAGACCCAAGAGCATCCGGGCGGTCAATCTTCCTCGATCACCTCGATCACGGCGTCGAGCCCGCCTTCGAGATAATCGGAGAGGAGCGGGGTGCCGATCAGGTATTCGGCCGTCGACGTGCTGCGATCGGCCTCCGCCTCTTCGATCGCATCGTCCCATTCCTCGGCCTCGTAGTCGCCACGCCCGACCCACATCAGAGCCACGAGTTCGAGTTGTTCGTCGTCGTTCAGGCTTTCGATCGCCTCGCGCAACTCCTCAAGCGTCGCGTCATCGGCGAAGTCCTCGAGGATAGACTGATCGTCATCTTCCTCGTAGGGCGCGCCGCGCGGATTCTCGACCTCGACCTTGGCGTCGAAGGCGCGCGCCTTGGCGATGATGAAACGGACCTTCGGCGGGGGCAATTCACGCATGGCGATCCTCCAACTTTGAAGAATCCGATTAGGCCGCATGGCCGGCTCTGTCAATCGCCGATCGCATTCCGGACCGCGCCGCGCACGCGGCCCGAATCGGCCTTGGTTCGACGCCGTCGGCTGATATGATCCGCCCCTACCCTGCCACCGACCGATCGAGCGAACCATGCCCCTGGCCGACAGCGCCGGATCCCGGCCGCCGCGATGACCGTGCTGACACCGCAACAGCGCCTGGCCCTGCTGCCCGAATTGCGCCGCCTCGCCCTTGAGGCAGGTGCTGAAATCATGCGCCACTACGACACGAATATCGTCGTCGAACGCAAGGAAGACCGGTCGCCCGTCACCGAGGCCGACCGCGCCGCCGAGGCCCTGATCCTGCCGGGCCTGTGCAAGCTGATTCCCGGCGTTCCAATCGTCGCGGAAGAAGAGGCATCGGCCGGCCGCGTGCCCGAGGTCGGTTCCGGCTCCTTCTGGCTGGTCGATCCGCTGGACGGCACCAAGGAGTTCCTCGCGCATAACGGGGAGTTCACGGTCAATATCGGGCTGATCGAGGATGGCCTCCCGACCCTGGGGGTGGTTCATGCCCCGGCCATGCCCGTGACCTATCTGGGCGCGGTGCCGGGCCACGCCACGGTGGAACGCCCGGGCGCGGCGCCGCAACCGATTCGGGTGCGCCCCGCGCCGGCCGAAGGCTTGACCGTTTGCATCAGCCGCTCCCACGCCAAGAAGGACGAAGTGGACGATTTCCTGGCCAAGTATCGGGTGCATGATCTGGCCATCGCCGGCAGCTCGATCAAATTCTGCCGCGTCGCCGAAGGGATGGCGGACCTTTACCCCCGCCTCGGCCCGACCATGGAATGGGATACGGCGGCCGGCCACGCCGTCCTCGCCGCGGCCGGTGGGACGGTCCTTCGCCTGGATGGCACGCCTCTGCGCTACGCCAAGCCCGATTTCCGCAATGTGCCGTTCCTCGCCAAGGGCGCATGACGGAACATCAAAAGGTTGTATTATTGCCCAAAACCACCATCGCCGACGGGATGAACGCGGGCGGGCGCGACTATGCCGTGATCATCGTCAATTACGACGAGGTATAAGCACCTGATTTGCCGCGAATCGCATAAGTGTTCGCAAAATGCATCGATTCGCCAATCGCGGCGCTCATTCCATCGCTATGCTCCGCCGATTAACCAAATCGCTTAACAAAGCGTTTAGGCTCCCCAAATACCTTAGAGACCATCGAATTGCGCCCTACGGGCCTTGTATGCCAATATTGCTTGGAAATTGGGCAAACCGCCCGAAATTGGCACGCGAGATGCAGAGGTTTATTCGGTAGAAGATCGTTTAGGACGTTACGCAGGACATCATGGCCACTTTCACCGGCACATCAGGCGCGGATAGCATCAACGGCTCGAAGAAAGCCGATGATATCTATGGCCTCGGCGGCAACGATTACCTGAATGGTAAGGACGGCGACGACCTCATTTATGGCGGCAACGGCGCCGACACCATCCTCGGCGGCAAGGACAATGACGTCCTCTTCGGCGACGCCGGCAACGACTACCTCCAGGGGGAGAACGGCGACGACACGCTGAATGGTGGCCTGGGCGCGGACTCCCTCGACGGCGGCGACGGCAACGACATCATCTACTACGATGCGAACGATCTGCTTCTCGAAGGCGGCAAGAACACCGACACCTTGATCGCGACCAGCGGCGACGATTTCATCGATGTCGACTCTTCGATCTTTTCCAGCAAGGCCGGCGGCTTCGAGATCTTCAACCTGCTCAACGGCGCCGATACCCTGATCGGCGACCGCACGGACAATGTCGACCTGACGGTGAACGGCGGCGACGGCGACGATGTCCTCAGCCTGTGGAATGACGGCGACGACCTGTTGCATGGCGACGCCGGCAACGACCAGATCTGGGGCGGCGACGGCAACGATTCGATCTACGGCGACAGTGGAACCGACTATCTCTACGGCGGCACGGGCGACGACTACCTGGAAGGCGGCGCCGATTACGACGTCTATTACTATGGCTGGGACCAGGACAAAGACACGATCCAGGACAACGATGCCGGCGGTTGATCTGCCCCCTTCAGAGTGGTCCAAAAGTTAATTTAGACTGGACCCTGAAGGAGAAGAGAAATGGGCAAGAGACACGGGCC
>JAQCGR010000006.1 GCA_027619995.1 Pseudomonadota bacterium
TGAATCAGAAATCCCGATCCAACGGAATCCCCTATTTCGATTCACGCAGATCGGATGATGCTCTAGCCTTCGCTTTTGGCTTTCGGCTTCTCCGGGGCGACGGCAGCGCGGTCATAGGCCAGGTTGGGCGACAACCAGCGCTCCATATAGGCGAGTTCCACGCCCTTGCGCCGGGCATAGTCTTCGACTTGGTCCCGATCGATTCGACCCACGCCGAAATATTGCGATTCCGGCCGCCAGAAGTAATAGCCGCTGACGGTCGCGGGCGGCATCATCGCCGCGCTTTCGGTCAATACGACGCCGATCTTCTTCTCCGCGTCGAGCAGTTCGAACAGGGCGAACTTCTCCGTATGGTCCGGGCAAGCCGGATAGCCCGGCGCCGGGCGGATGCCCTGGTAGTCTTCGTGAATCAGGGCCTCGTTCGACAGATTCTCGTCGGGCGCATAGCCCCACAATTCCCTGCGCACCCTTTCGTGCATCGTCTCCGCGAAAGCTTCCGCGAGCCGGTCGCCCAAGGCCTTCGCCAGGATCGCATTGTAATCGTCCTGCGCATCCTCATAGGCCTTCGCCAGGACATCCACGCCGAACCCGGCCGAGACGGCAAAGGCGCCCATATAATCGGCCACCCCGGAACTCTTCGGCGCCACGAAATCCGCCAGGGCGAAATTCGGCCGCCGGCCGCCGCGCACCATCTGCTGACGCAGGGTATGGATCACGGCGCGCACCTCGCCCCGGTCGTCATCGGTATAGATCTCGATATCGTCCGTTTCCGTCGCATTGGCGGGGAAGAACCCGACGACGCCGCGGGCCTCGAACAAGCCTTCCTCGACGATGCGCTTCAGCATCTCGCGCGCATCGGCATAGAGGCTGGTCGCCACCTCACCCACCGTGGCGTCGTCGAATATGCGTGGGAAGGTGCCGACCAATTCCCAGGTCCGGAAGAACGGCGTCCAGTCTATTCGCTCGACCAGATCGGCCAAGGGATAGTTTTTGAAGGTCTCGACACCAAGGAAACTCGGCCGTTTGGGCGTGCTCGCCGCCCAGTCGATCGGCTGGCGGTTGGCCCGCGCCTCGGCCAGGGGCAGACGCTTGGCCCGACCACCGTCATCACCCCGCTTGACCCGGATTTCCTCGTATTCGGTCGCCACTTCGGCAACGTAGCCGGTCTTTTGCGTATCGCTCATCAGCCGGCTTGCCACCCCCACGCAACGCGAGGCGTCGAGCACATGGATCACGGGCGATTTGTAATTCGGCGCGATTCTCACCGCCGTATGGACCTTCGAGGTGGTCGCCCCGCCAATCAGCAGAGGGATGCGAAAGCCCTCGCGCTCCATCTCGGCCGCGACGTTGCACATCTCGTCGAGCGACGGGGTGATAAGCCCCGAGAGGCCAATGATATCGGCCTGATGCTCGCGCGCGGCCTGCAGGATCTTCTGGGCCGGCACCATCACGCCGAGATCGATGACCTCATAGCCGTTGCACTGCAGGACCACGCCGACGATGTTCTTGCCGATGTCGTGAACGTCGCCCTTGACCGTGGCGGTCACGATCCGGCCGGCCGATTGGTTCGCGCCGCGCTCCTTCTTCTCGGCATCGATAAAGGGCACGAGATGCGCGACCGCGCGCTTCATAACCCGCGCGCTCTTGACCACCTGGGGCAGGAACATCTTGCCAGAGCCGAACAGGTCGCCGACCACGTTCATACCGTCCATCAGCGGGCCTTCGATCACCTCGATCGGGCGATCGAAGGCCTGGCGCGCCTCTTCGGTATCCTCCACGACCCAATCCGCGATGCCGTGGACCAAAGCGTGACTCAACCGCTTCTCGACCGGCGCCTCGCGCCAGGCCAGATCGACCACACGCTTGGTGCCGCTTTCGCTCTTGAGAGTCTCCGCGAAGGTCAGCAGCCTTTCGGTCGCGTCTTCCCGGCGGTTCAGGATCACATCCTCGACATGTTCGAGCAGATCCTTGGGCAGCTCGTCGTAAATCGCGATCTGGCCCGCATTGACGATGCCCATATCCATGCCGGCCTGGATGGCGTGATAGAGGAAGGCCGAATGCATGGCCTCGCGCACGACATTGTTGCCGCGGAACGAGAAGGAGACGTTCGAGACCCCGCCGGAAACTTTGACATGGGGCAGGTTCGCCTTGATCAGGCGGGTCGCCTCGAAGAAGGCCAGGGCATAGGCGTTATGCTCCTCCATCCCCGTGGCGATGGCGAAGATATTGGGGTCGAAGATGATGTCCTCGGGCGGGAATCCGACCTCCTCGGTCAGGATCCGGTAGCAGCGCTTGCAGATCTCGAACTTGCGCTCGGCCGTGTCGGCCTGGCCCTGCTCGTCGAAGGCCATCACGACCACCGCCGCGCCGTAGCGCAGCACCGCCCGCGCTTGCCGGATGAAGGGCGCTTCGCCCTCCTTGAGGCTGATCGAGTTCACGACGGGCTTGCCCTGCACGCATTTCAGGCCCGCTTCGATGACCGACCATTTCGAGGAATCGATCATGATCGGCACACGGCTGATATCCGGTTCGACCGCGATCAGGTTCAGAAAGGTCGTCATCGCCTGTTCGGAATCGAGCAGGCCCTCGTCCATGTTGACGTCGATGATCTGTGCGCCGTTCTCGACCTGCTGGCGCGCGATGTCGAGCCCGGCCTCATAGTCGCCGGCCAGGATCAATTTGCTGAATTTCGCGGACCCCGTGATGTTCGTCCGTTCGCCTATATTGATGAAGGTTGGCTGCATCGTTCAGGCCATCGCCGTAAAGGGTTCGAGGCCGGAGAGGCGCATGCGCCGTTCGACCAGGGGAATTTCGCGCGGCGCCGCGCTCGTCGCCGCCTTGGCAATCGCACCGATATGCGCCGGCGTCGTGCCGCAACAGCCCCCGACCATGTTGACCAGGCCCGAGCGGGCCCATTCGCCGACCATCGCCGCGGTTTCTTCCGGTGTCTCGTCGTATTCGCCCATCTCGTTCGGCAGACCGGCATTCGGATAGCAGCAGATCCGCGTATCCGCCACCCGCGATAGATCCGCGAGATAGGGCCGCATTTCCCCCGCGCCCAGGGCGCAGTTGAGGCCGACGGTCATCGGCTTGGCGTGCCGCACGGAATGCCAGAAGGCTTCGATCGTCTGGCCCGAAAGATTGCGCCCGGACAGATCCGTGATCGTGCAGGAAATCATCAACGGCAGATCCTCGCCCCGCTTCTCGAAGAGTTCGAGGACGGCGAAGATCGCCGCCTTGGCATTCAAGGTATCGAAGATCGTTTCGATCAGCAGCGCATCGACGCCGCCATCCATCAGCGCGGCAGCCGCCTCGCCATAGGTTTCGCACAAGCCATCGAAGGTGACGTTGCGATAGCCCGGATTCTCGACATCGGGCGAAAGCGAGGCCGTCCGGCTGGTCGGCCCGATGGCCCCCGTGACGAAGCGCGGGCGCGATGGATCGGCTGCCGTGGCGGCGTCCGCCGCCGCCCGGGCGAGGCGCGCGCCCTCGCGATTGATCTCGGCCACGGAGGCCTCCATGCCGTAATCGGCCTGGGAGATGCGCGTGGCGTTGAAGGTGTTGGTTTCGAGCATATCGGCGCCGGCGGCGAGAAACTCGTTATGGATCTCGGTCACAATGTCCGGCCGGGTCAGGTTCAGCAGATCGTTGTTGCCCTTCAGATCGCTCGGCCAATCGGCGAAGCGCTTGCCGCGATAGTCCGCCTCCTCCAGCCGATAGGACTGGATCATCGTCCCCATTGCGCCGTCCAGAATCAGGATGCGCTCGTCAAAGGCGGCGTCCAGCGCCGCCCGCCTCTTCTCTGGTGTCATCGGCTGTCCTTCGTGCTCGTCGTCCGGTCCACTGCTATTCGACCACCGCGGTTCGCCCGACCGCGCCCGAAGGTCGCATGCCGAGAATGTGGCAGATCGCAAAGGTCAAATCGGCCCGGTTGAGGGTGTAGAAATGAAACTCGTCGATGCCGTTGGCCTGCAACACGCGGCATTGCTGCGCCGCCACGGTCGCCGCCACCAGTCGGCGCGTCTGCGGATCCTCGTCCAATCCGTCGAACAGTTCCGACAGCCAGCGCGGCACGCCCGCGCCGCAGGCTTCGCTGAACCGTTTGACGGTCGCGAAATTGGTGACCGGCAGGATGCCCGGCACGATCGGCACCGTGATTCCAGCCGATCGCGCCCGATCGAGAAAGCGCAGGAAGACCTGTTCGTCGAAGAAATACTGGGTGATGGCCCTTCTCGCGCCCGCGTCGATCTTGCGCTTTAGGTTGTCGAGATCGCCCTCGAGGCTGGGCGAATCGGGATGCATCTCGGGATAGGCCGCGACGCTGATCTCGAAATCGCCGATCCGGCGCAGGCCCTCGACCAGATCCGCGGCCCGCGCATAGCCTTTGGGATGAGGGCTATAGCCCGATTGCCCTTCGGGTGGGTCGCCGCGCAGGGCGACAATATGGCGGATGCCGCTGTTCCAGTAATCCTGGGCGACCGCATTCACCTCGTCCTTGGTCGCCCCCACGCAAGTCAGATGGGCCGCGGCCGTCAGGTTGGATTCCGCCGCTATCCGCCGCACGGTGTTGTGGGTGCGTTCCCGCGTCGTGCCGCCGGCCCCGTAGGTCACCGAGACGAAGCGCGGCGCCATCGGTTCGAGCCGTTGCACAGCGCGCCAGAGTGTCTCCTCCGCCTCCGGTGTTTTGGGCGGGAAAAATTCGAACGAGACATTCAGCCGCACCTCCGACGGGAGGGCGTAGGCGGGCATTTCGACTCGCTCCGCAAAGGTTCGGTTGGGCGTCATCGGCCCGCCTCCTTGGGAAGTTTAGGCAGTTCGGCTGGCGCCTGCACGGGTGACCGGGCACGCCAGATACAGACGGTTAGCGGATCTCCGGGCAGGTGCATCGTGTCCTCCATTTCGAATCCGGCCGCTTCGAACCATTGCTGAACCTGGCCCTCGTAAAAGCCGAGGCGGCGATGGGCATGATCGGCGCGCAGTTGTTCGAGTTCGTGAGGCGCGAAATCGATCACCAGGGCGTGGCCACCGGCGCGCAGGACGCGGAAGACCTCGCGCAACGCCGCCTGTGGGTTCTCGGCGAAATGCAGCACCTGATGAAGCGTCGCCATATCGAAGGAATCGTCCGGCAGGGGCAATTGATACATGTCGGCCTGACGCAGCGCACAATTGCGCAGGCCCGCGCGCTCCAGATTGACCCGGGCGACCGCGAGCATCTCGCGCGATAGATCGATGCCCAGGCCGCGGCGGAGCACCGGGCCGAGCAGTTCAAGGACACGGCCTGTTCCCGTGCCGATATCGACCAGCATTTCCGGTTTGATATCGGAAACGATTCGGGACAGGGCCGCTTCAACCTCGGCCTCATCGACATGGAAGGAACGAATCTCGTCCCAATGCGCCGCGTTGTCGCGAAAATAGTCCGCGGCGGCCTCGCCACGGGCCTGAATGATTGCCTTCAGGCGCTCCCGATCGACGGTCACGACGGGGTCCTCGGGCGGAATGAAGGCGAGCAGGGCCTCGGACAACCGCATGCCATCCGCGTCGCCGGTCATCCGATAGAAAACGGAAGTACCCTCCGGCGCGCGGTCCAACAGGCCTGCGTCGCATAAGACTTTCAAATGACGGGAAACTCGCGGCTGACTCTGGCCCGCGATCTGGGTCAGTTCCCCCACACTCAGATCCGCTTCCGCGCATAATGCGAGCAGGCGAAGCCGTGTCGGCTCCGCCGCGGCCCGCAACTTGATGAGAAGGGCGTCCAGCATGAGACCGCCACGGTGCTCCAAACGAATGAGATATTCAATAACAATATAAATATATCATTATGTATTAACCGAAAAAAGCCTTTCGCGCGGCGTGACGCACTTGTTTTCCCGATCGTTCCTGGCATGGAGCCCAGCCCCACTAAATCGCCGCAGATCAGTGACTTAATTCCCCCCCGGACCCCCCTGTGGCCACTCCGCAACAGTGCGCCTCCGTTGACCCGAGCGCGGCGCGAGGTCGCTGGTCTTTTTCGATGGCCTATGGTACCCAAATCATCAAATGAGACGGGTGCGTATTTTGATGGGCCGCGTTGCGTTAGGATTTTATTGATTAAAGGCCGTGTGAATCTGGCAAGGCCAAGTTGCCGAACAGGCCTAGTACTAAGTCCACGTCGGGCTTGAACATTGGGGGGAAGAATGATCCGGCAACCCATCGCATTTTGCCAGGCAGCCGATCGGAAGAAACAAAAACTAAACCGAAATTTGGGTGGTTCCGCTGCTATGCGCTCAAGGATGCTTTTTGACCTCACACCCCGGCTGGCTGGCATATTCGCCGCCGCCGCGCTGCTTGCGGCCTGCACGGCGACGCCGCCGACCGATCCGGAAGCCCTGGCCGCCTACGAGGAAGCCAATGATCCGCTTGAGCCGACAAACCGCGCGATCTTCGATTTCAACCAAGGATTCGATCGCGCACTTCTGAAGCCCGCCGCGGAAGGCTATCGCGAAATCTTCCCCGACGGCGTGCGCAGCAGCATCAACAATGTGCTGCACAATGTCCGTTCGCCCGTGATTCTGGCCAACGACATCCTGCAAGGCGAAAGCGTTCGGGCCGTCGAGACGATAACGCGCTTCGCGGTCAACACAGTCCTCGGCATGGGCGGACTCTTCGACGTCGCTGGCCAGTACGGCATGGAACGTCATACCGAGGACTTCGGCCAGACCCTGGCGGTCTGGGGCTTCGGCGAAGGCTTCTATTTGATGCTGCCGGTCTTCGGCCCATCCAATCCGCGCGACACCGTCGGCCTCGTGGTTGACAGCTTCATCGATCCCCTCGGCTATTTCGTATCCTTCCCGGTCACCTTCGGCCGCAGCGCGGTCGAGGGCATCGACAAGCGGTCCCGGGCTCTGGAGCCGTTGGATGAGATCGAGCGTACCTCGGTCGACTTCTACGCCACGATAAGAAGCCTTTACAGGCAGCGTCGGGAAGACGAGATTCGCAACGGCGAGCCCGGTGGAAACATACCGGCGCCGAGCATTTCCTTCGAGTTCCTCGAGGATGAGGAAACCTTGCCCGTCCAACCCGCGGCTGGCGTGACCATCGGCGAGAATGCTCGACCGAAGAGCAACGAAGTTTCAGAACTGATGCGGTAGCACCATGCAAATACGCAAATTATTGATCGTCGCCCTGGTCGTCGCGCCACTGACCGCTTTCGGTTTTGGCAGTGTCCTTGCGGAAATCACCCATGACGGCGCAGGCAAGTTCATCCAGGGACTCGGCGACCGTGCTCTCGAGGCCATCGCCAACGAAAATGTGACCAAGGAACAACGGGACAAGCACTTCCGTGAGATTCTGGCGGAGGGCTTCGACGTCCCGGCGATTGCGGCATTCTGCCTCAAGCAGTACTGGCGCAAGGCAACGCCGGAGCAACGCGAACGGTATGTAGCCCTGTTCACGGATCTCATCGTGCAGACCTATTCCGCACGCCTCAAGTCGATCTATAACGGCGAAACCCTTTCGGTCCGTCAGGTCGTTTCCGACGGCAAGAATGGCGCGATGGTGCAGAGCGAAATCAGGGCGCCAGACGCTGGAAATTCCGGCGTCCGGGTCGATTGGCGCGTTCGCAGCCCCAACGACAACTACAAAATCGTCGACGTGCTGGTGGAAGGTATCAGCATGGCGATCACGCAACGCGACGAGTTCGCCGCCGTGATCCAAAGCAAGAATGGCGATATCGACGCCTTCCTCGACACCTTGCAGGAAAAAGTCATCAAATTGGAAGGCAGCGGCGCCTAGACGCGGGCTTGCCACCGAGACAGGTTCAGTCTCGTTCAACCCGCCGCCCCCAAGGGGCGGCGGTTTTCGTTTGGATCCCCGTCAGCCGGACAGCGGACGTCAGCGGGTCAGCGGCTTGTATTTCAGGCGATGCGGCTGGTCGGCGTCCGACCCCAGGCGGCGATGGCGGTCTTCCTCATAGGCTTGATAGTTGCCTTCGAACCATTCCACATGGCTATCGCCCTCGAAGGCGAGAATATGGGTCGCAATGCGATCGAGAAACCAGCGGTCATGGCTGATCACGACCGCGCAGCCCGGAAACTCGAGCAAGGCGTCCTCCAGGGCCCGCAAGGTATCGACATCCAGATCGTTGGTCGGTTCGTCGAGGAGCAGGACATTGGCGCCCGATTTGACGATGCGGGCGAGATGCACGCGGTTCCGCTCTCCGCCCGACAGCTGGCTGACTGGCTTCTGCTGGTCCGAGCCGCGAAAGTTGAACGAGCCGACATAGGCTCGGCTTTGAATCTTCCGTTTGCCGAGTTCGATTTCCGCCTGGCCGTCGGAGATCACCTCCCATACGGTCTTGGACGGATCGAGATCGTCGCGGGTCTGATCGACATAGCCGAGCTTCACGGTATCGCCGATGCGAAGCGATCCGCTATCGGGTTTCTCCTCGCCGGTAATCAAACGGAACAAGGTGGTCTTGCCGGCACCGTTCGCGCCGATCACCCCAACCAGGGCTCCGGCCGGGAGCTTGAGCGACAAATCGTCGATCAGCAGCCTGTCGCCATAGCCCTTGGCCAGACTGTCGGCCTCCAGCACCAGATCGCCCAAGCGCGGGCCGGGCGGGATCACGATTTGCGCTGAATCGGGTGCCTTGTCGCGGCTATCCGCGACGAGTTGGTCGTAGGCATTGATGCGCGCCTTGCTTTTGGCCTGCCGCGCGCGGGGCGACTGGCGAATCCATTCCAATTCGCGCTGCAGGGTGCGCTGGCGGGCGCTTTCTTCCTTCTCCTCCAGTTTCAGACGGCTTTCCTTCTGTTCCAGCCAGGAGGAGTAGTTGCCCTCGTAGGGGATGCCATGGCCGCGATCCAGTTCCAGGATCCACCCCGCGACATTGTCCAGGAAATAGCGGTCATGGGTGACCGCAACCACAGTCCCCGGATATTTCGCCAGGAACTGTTCCAGCCAAGCCACCGATTCCGCGTCCAGATGATTGGTCGGCTCGTCGAGCAGCAACAGGTCGGGCCGCTGGAGCAACAACCGGCATAGCGCCACGCGCCGGCGTTCGCCGCCCGACAGCTTGGTGACATCCGCATTGCCCGGAGGACAGCGCAGCGCGTCCATGGCGATCTCGACCGTTCGCTCGACTTCCCAGCCGTCGACCGCGTCGATTTTGTCCTGGAGTTCCGCCTGCTCGGCGATCAGGGCATCCATCTCGTCCGAGTCGAGTTCCTCACCGAAGCGCATGCTCACCGCCTCAAAGCGATCGAGCAGGGCCTTGATCCCGCCAACCCCGTCCATGATGTTGGCCAGAACGTCCTTGCCCGGATCGAGATCGGGCTCCTGGGACAGAAAGCCGATTTTCACGCCGTCCGCGGGCCAGGCCTCGCCGTTAAATTCTTGATCCAGGCCCGCCATGATTCGCAGCAGGGTCGATTTGCCCGAACCGTTCAGGCCGAGCACGCCGATCTTGGCGCCCGGCATGAACGACAGCCAAATGTCTCTCAAGACCTGCTTGCCGCCAGGATAGGTCTTGTTCAGACCCTTCATGACGTAGATGTACTGATAGGAGGCCATACACGCGGTTCCTGATGTGATGGAGGCGCGCCTTTCTAGCCTATGGCGTCACCGTGCGGCAATCTCCGCGCGCGCGACCCCGCCGGAAGGTCTGTCGCGGCTCACATCTCACGCAACAAGAGGCCCGCCGCAACGATCAGCAGGACGCTGCCGATCGCGCGATCGACCAAGGCGGCATGTCGCCGCAACCAATCGATGCCGCCGGTGCCGGCCAGAACCAAGGCGACGAGGACATACCAACCCATGTCGATCGCGCCGGTCATCAGAGCCATCGCGCCCTTCTCCTCCCACCCGGCTTCGGCGTGGATGAATTGGCTGAACAGGGCCAGGAAAAAGGCGGCAATCTTCGGATTGAGAAAGGCGATGACGAAGCCTTCGGCGAAGCCCCGCGCGCCGCGAGAGGGGGCCGGCACCCTCGCCGCCTTCTCCGGCCCGAAGCTCGAGCGCCAGAGCCGGAAGCCGAGCCAGATCAGAAACCCGGTCCCAGCCCAATTGGCGACCCTAAACAAGGCCGGATCGGCTGCCAGCAGGGCTGCGAGCCCGGTCACGGCGGCAAGGGCATAGAACCCGACGCCGATCCCGTGGCCGATGCCGGCCATGACCCCCTGGAGCCGTCCGCCCGCGACGGTGTTGCGCAGGACCACGGCGAGGCTGGGACCGGGCGACATGGCACCTAGAATGCAGACCGCCGCGATCTGGAGCCAGGCAGCGAGATCCATCATGTCTCCGCTAGAATCGGGGCGATCACTTCGCCGGGAGTCTAACGCAATCGCGACGGAGGCGCCCAATTGCGGCGCTTCGACCTGTCGCATTTCGAGCCTCTCCGCTACACTCAATTAAACTGAATTATGATTCACTACTGCTTCCGCACCCTCCTGCGAACCGAATCGGCATGCGGCGGGCAGGGCTTCGAACACAGTGCAAACAATAGGCGGCAGCCATGGCGGATACAGCCGGACCGACGGAACAGCCTGCGGCGCGCCGACGGGGAAGACCCCACAGGCGCGAGGCCTCCGAACAGAAACGGCGGGCGATATTCGACGCCGCCGTGAAGGTCGTGGGGCGCCGCGGCTATGCCGAGGCCAGCGTTGCGCGCATTACGACCCAGGCCAAGGTCGCCCAGGGCACCTTCTATCTCTACTACAAATCCCGCCAGGACCTGCTTGACCAGCTTCTTCCCGCGCTCGGCGAAGAAATGCTGGCCTTTATCCGGGAGCGGGTCAGCGGTGTGGACGGGCTGGTCGAACGAGAAGAGCAGCGTCTGCGCGCGTTCTTCGCCTATATCGATCAACGGCCGGAACTATACCGAATCCTGCACGAAGCCGAGACCTTCGCGCCCGAGGGCCACAAGCGCCACTACAAGACGATCGCAGACGACTACATTCGCGCCCTCGCTCGGGATTTCCGGAGGGCAGGCATGGCGGCCCGCAGCGAGGCGGAACTTGAAGCGACGGCCTATATCCTGATGGCGGCGCGCGACTATCTCAGCATGCGCTACGCCCATTGGGCGGGACAGGGAGAGCAGCTGCCCGAAGCCGTCGTCCAGACCTACATTCACATCGTCCGGGGCGGTCTGTTCGGCACCGCCGGGTGATTAACCAATTCTTTCGAGGTCTCGTCCAGACTCCGCCTGACTGACGCGCTGTCACCCTCCTGGAATTGAGCCGCCACAATGAACGATCAATCGAGCAAATCTCGGGACCGCTTTGCCGCCTTCGCGCTGAGCGGCGCCGACGTTCTTCTGGAAACCGACATGAACGGCCGCGTGCTGTTCTCCACCGGCGCAACGGGGTCCCTTATCGGCTATTCAGCGGAATTGATGACGGGACGGCTGCTCACCCAGATCATGGTCCCTGACGATGCCGACATGGTGCGCGAGGTCCTGGACCGGGTCGCAATCACCGGCCGGGTGACCGGCATGATCGTCAATGTCGCGCGGGTCGACGGCAAACATTACCCGTTCTCTCTGTCCGGGGTGAGTGTCGTGGAGATGAAGGGCGCACTCCATTTCACCATGGCGCGGCTCAAGGGCCTGTCGGCCAAGATCGCGTTCGAGCCCGGAGTCGTCGATGCCCGCGTTTTCATGAATCTGGCGAACGACCTGATTGGGAGCGGCGCTACGGCCGGGGATTCGAACGCCCTGACCTTGATGCAGTTCGACGCCCCCACCCTTTACAACCGCATGACTCCCGAGCAGCGCAAAGCCTTCGAGAACAGCCTGACCGGCCATCTCAGGGCCTGGTCCCTGGCCGGAGCCTCGATAACGCGTGTGGCGGACGGAAAATACGGCTTCATGCACGAAGACTCGCCGCATGTTCCGACAAAGACCACCGAGCGGATCGAGGCACTGTCGAAAGAGCACGACCCGACCGGCCAAGGCGTCCCCGTGCAGGCCCGCACCATCGACCTGAATCTGCCCGAAGCGTCCAGCGAGGTACGTCTGGCCGCGTTCGAAACGGTTTTCAAGCAATTCGAGACGGACGGGGTCAGCACCTTGGATCGGACGTCCTTGAGCGGGCTCGTCATGAAAGGCATCAAGCGGTTGCTGGGCGGTGGTGTCAAAAAATCCCAGGAAAGAATGTCGGTCGTCCCCCCCCGGAGGCAGACCGACGCCGGGAGTTCAGGCGGCGGGCCGGGTCGGCCCCCAAGCCATTCAAAGCTCGAGCCTGCGCAACCGGGCGCTTGAACAACGCTCGACGCGCAAACAGGCGCTCGACAAGAACGCACCGGTATACGAGCGAAAGAAGAACGCGGAAAACGGCTACTGATTCCGGGCTACTGATTCCGGGCGGTTCGACCTGGATCCCGTCGATACGGATCAATCGCCGCAGAACCTGTCGATCATTTTTTCGATGGCCTGGACAAGGACGAGGATGTTGTCGTCCGGCTGGCCCAATTTCATCGCCTTGATGACCGATTCGATGGCGAAGATAAGCGCGCTCAACACGTCCTGCCGCGTCGCGGCATGCGCGGATCCGTGATGGTAGAGGCGGTGGACGGCCCTGACGACATGGGCCGCCTCCTTGCGTGAAAAGACTTCGAGCTGAACCAGAAGTGCGCTTGAGAACTTCGCAACGTAGTCGATCTCGCCGCTGGTGATCGACTCCCGGTTCTTCAGCACGTTGGTCAGCTGGATCTGCAGATTGCAGAGATCCTCGAAAATAAGACCGATCGCCTTGGCTTCGACCGTCTCCAAGCCGCGATCATAGGCCCGAGCCATGTCGGCGAAGGTGAGGTTCTTGTCCCATTTCACCTTCCGGCGAATCTCGTCGGGCGAGAGATAGACCTGATGCGCCCGGCCGCTCATATCTTCTGCCCGATACTGTGCTGACGAGGCCCGCGACCGGCGCCGGAGCGCCGTTCCTCGCTGTCGAACTCGACTTTCTGGCGGCGGCGATCCGGCCCGAAATATTGTTCGAGCTCGACGAAGGCGGTGCGCTCAGTGGCCACCCGCGACAAGGCGGTATAGACCGAATAGACGGAGGCTGGCTTGGCGATCACCCCGTTTAGGCCGCTGTCGCGTGCACGTTCGACAAGGCCGCGCGTCGTCCGTGCCGTGAACATGATGATCGGCAGCATGCGATTCGTGCCGACCTCCCCCTCACGGATCAGCCTCGTCATTTCCAGGCCGTCAAAAGGTTCCATCTCGTGGTCGATGATCAGGATATCCGGCATCTGGATCTTGAACAGGTTCAGCATTTCGTCGGGCCGGGCGAAGAACTTGCACTGCCGTATGTTCATGCTGAACAGGATGATCCGGTGGCTCGGGCGGTAGTTGTCGACATAGAAAATTCGCAGCCGAGACATGTCCCAGAGTCCCGTGCGGCTCTTCGGCGTTGCTGATTTTCTTTCGGCCGACATGATCATTTACGCGCGCGGCCTATTCCCAGCCGCGCCGACCGAGGGTCTCGGCGAATCCCATCAGTTCCAATGAGCCGAAGACGGCCAGGCCCCCGATCGTAAGAATGACGGCAGCCAGCAGCAGGATGCTCAGCAGCGTTTCGCAAGTCCGCCGCAGGTCGCCGATTCGCGAAGACGATCGGTGGGCGGCGCGGCCATTGGCAACCCATAGAAAATGTATCTCAAGGCTACCCAGACGAACGGACCGCCGCCGTAGGATAAACCGGGCTTTCGGCATCGCCGTGGGCGCAGAGATGCGCGCCGAGCCTTCCGTCACCAGCGAGGCCGGCATGGCCGCGGGGTGGTTCATCACATTCTCCCGTCTTTCACTCGGCGCCGATCGACGGCGCCCATAACGACGGGAAAGTTTCGATCAAAGCGCCTAACAAATGGTTATTCGAGAAGAGAGAATGCGTCGTCGCCGCAGCATCGACTATCCGCCCAAGCTTTCCGGCTAAGGCCCCGCGATAGAACTTGACTTCGATACTCCAGCCAACATATCTGGAGTATCATGATGATCGTCCTGCCCACATTCGCCCGTCTCAGACGATTGGGGTGCTTTGCCGCAGATGGCGGGCTCCCGAGCTAGCGCGGGATTCGCGACGGCCATCCTTCGGGCTCGGGGCAGTTCACACAGCCCATAGATCAACATTCACCTGTCCGACGGCCTGTTTGCCGGTCGGGTGGGTTTGATCGCTTTCAGCGCCCCAAACAGAATTCCGCCTCGCGAAGATTCCACTCCGGATCGGCCTTTGGATCGATCCGCCAACCATTTCAACGAACAGGTGCATGCAATGACCGCAAATCAGACGCTGTCGCCCGTCATCCTGACGAACCAGGATCATGAGCGGCTTTCCGCATTCGTCGCCAGCCGACCCGGCCCACCGGCCGATTCCTCGGAGCTTCTGGAGATGGGTCTGAATCGAGCCAGGATCGTCGATCCGACCCAGATTCCGCCCAATGTCGTCACCATGAACAGCCGGGTGATCGTTCGCGACGAAGGAAGCGGCAAGACGCAGATCTTCACGCTCGTCTATCCAGGCGAAGCGGATATCTCGGTCGGCAAGCTTTCGGTTCTGACGCCGGCCGGCACGGCCCTGATCGGCCTGGCCCAGGGCGAGGTCGCGACTTGGGTGACCCGGGATGGTCAGACCAAGAAATTGACTATGGTCGAAGTCCTGTATCAACCCGAGGCGGATGGACGATTCGACCTCTAGAAAACGACACCCCACAGCCGGGATACCGGCTGTGGGGTGTTTCATAGGCGGTGCGGCGAAACGGACCGGCCGCTAGGACGAGACGCTGCGCCTCGGCTTGTAGGCAACGTCGCCTTGGCCAAGCACCGTGTCCTGCACCAGGACATTGGAGAACTGCCAAGGGTCATCGCGGTCGATATCCTCGGGAAACAGCGTTTCCTCACGGCCCGTGACCGGCGTCCAGTCGGTATAGACGCCGACAACCGGACCAAGATAGGGCCGCTGCACATCCAGACAGCGCAGGAAGTCGATCTCGTCTGCCTCGACGATCCCCGCTTCAGGATTTTCCAACGCCCAGACCATGCCGGCCAGCACGGCGGAGGTCACCTGCAGGCCGGTCGCGTTCTGATAGGGCGCCAGCTTGCGGGTTTCCTCGATCGACAGTTGCGAGCCATACCAATAGGCATTGCGATCATGGCCGTAGAGCAGGACGCCCAGCTCGTCGATGCCGTCGACAATATCGGCCTCGTCCAGGATCGTGAAACTGTCCTGCGCCTTCCATTGCCGCCCGGCGAATTCGTGCAACGACAGGATCGCGTCGTCGCAAGGGTGGTAGGCGTAGTGGCAAGTCGGCCGGTAGACCGTCTTGCCCGCCCGCCGCAAGGTGAAGTAATCGGCGATCGAGATCGATTCGTTGTGGGTCACCAGGAAGCCGAGCTGTCCGCCCGCCGTCGGTGTCCAGGATCGCACGCGCGTTCCCGCGCCCGGCCGAGCCAGGTAGATCGCCGCGCCGCAGCCGCCCTCATGACGGTGACCCTCGAACGGCAGAGCCTTCTCATGCGTTCCCCAGCCGAGTTCGGCCGGCTGCAGCCCCTCGGAGACGAACCCCTCGACCGACCAGGTATTGACAAAGGTGCCGCGCGGCTTCGGGTTGCGCGCGCGCTGGGTATCGCGCTCGGCGATATGGACACCCTGCACGCCGACGCGCTGCATCAGCAGCGCCCAGTCCTCGCGATGCGAGGGGGTGTCGGCCTCGACACCCAGATCCGCCGCCAGGTTCAGCAGCGCCTGCTTGACGAGCCAGGAGACCATCCCGGGATTGGCGCCACAGCAATTCACTGCCGTCGGGCCGCCCGGCCGGCGGCGCCTCAGATTCAACACGCTTTCCCGCAAAGCGTAGTTCGAGCGCTGAGCGATTTCGAGCGACGGATCGGCGTAGTGACCCAGCCAAGGCTCCGCCACGGTATCGATGTAGAGCGCGCCAGCGTCCTTGCACAGCTCCATCATCGCCGTCGAAGACACATCGACCGAAAGATTGACCAGAAAGGCCTGTTCGTCGTCAACGTCGAGCAGCGGCATCAGCAGGTCGCGATGATTCTCGCGCGTGACGGCCGCCGTGACGAACGCGGCACCCATCGCTTCCACCATGTCCCGGTCCGAGTCGTTCGGGTCGATCACGGTAATCCGTGCCGGGTCGCAGGCGATATGCCGCAGGATCAAGGGCAAGGCGCCACGGCCGATCGAGCCGAAGCCGAGGATGACGATGGGCCCGTCGAAACGGGCATGGATGGGCCAGTCAGTCATGGCTGGGTCTCCTTCGGTTATTAGTGTACGGCGCTAGCGCGCGCTGGCATGGGTCGGGTTCGAGTGTCGTTCCATAGGAAAGGACGAATGAAGGGCGGCGATTGCCGCAACGTCTGGCTGGCTTTCGACTGGACCGCTCGCGGATACGATGCCGCGGGCGCCAGTCAAGGATCCCGACAACAGCTCAAGGCCGAGGAAACGCTCGAGCTCGACCGGGCCGGGCATGGCCAAGCCCTCGGTCAGGGACCGGCTGAAGCCGAAGCGCGTGTAATACGGCGCGTCGCCGACCAGCAGGATCGCCCCATGGCCCAGGCGCTCCGCCTCGGCCAGGCCATGGCGCATCAGCAGCGCGCCCAGGCCCTGGCTCTGCCGTTCGGGCGTCACCGCGACCGGCCCGAGAAGCAAGGCCGGGCCGGCCGAGCCGGCCGTGACATGCCAGAGCCGCAGGGTTCCGATCAGGCTTTCGCCCTCGAGCAACGAAAAAGCCAGCCCTGACGCCGGATTCCGGTCGCGACGCAGCAGTTCGCAGGTCTTGCGATGCCGCGCGGGGCCGAAACAGCGGTCGAGCAGCGCTTCCCGGGCGGGCCGATGGGCCGGCGTCTCAGGCAGCGAGCGCGGCATCGCTCTCCCCTCCCACGATATAGGTGGGCAGAGGGACGAAGCCGTTGAAGGCCACAGAGGCATAGGTCGAGGTATAGGCGCCCGTCGCCTCGATCAGCAGCTCGTCGCCGATCTGCAGCGACAAGGGCAACGCATAGGGTGTCTTCTCGTACATCACATCGGCCGAATCGCAGGTCGGCCCGGCGATGACGCAAGGTGCCGTCTCGCCGCCGTCGCGCGGGGTGCGGATCGGATAGCGGATGGCCTCGTCCATCGTTTCGGCCAGGCCGCCGAATTTGCCGATGTCGAGATAGACCCAGCGCGCCTCGTCCTCGGCGGACTTGCGCGAGATCAGCACGACCTCGGTCTTGATCACGCCGGCATCGCCGACCATGCCGCGACCGGGCTCGATGATCGTGGCGGGCAGGCGATTGCCGAAATGCCGGGTCATGGCGGCCTGAATCGCCTCGGCATAGGCCATGGTGGCCGGCACGTCCTTGATATACCGGGTCGGGAAACCGCCGCCGAGATTCAGCATCGACAGGTTGATGTTCTTGTCGCCCAGAGCCACGAAGACTTTCTTCGCGTCGCCGACCGCCTTGTCCCAGGCCATCAGGTCGCATTGCTGCGAGCCGACATGGAAGGACAGGCCACAGGCATTCAGGCCCAGGCGATGGGCGCATTCCAGCACGTCGACCGCCATGTCGGTATGGCAGCCGAACTTGCGCGACAGCGGCCATTCGGCCCCTTCGCCATCCGTCAGGATGCGGCAGAAGACGCGCGCGCCGGGCGCCTGGCGGGCGATCTTCTCGACCTCCTCGACGCAATCGACGGCGTAGAGGCCCACGCCCAGGGCATGGGCGCGCGCGATGTCGCGTTCTTTCTTGATCGTGTTGCCGTAAGAGATCCGGTCGGGCGTGGCGCCCGCCGCCAGGGCCATCTCGATTTCGGCCACGGAGGCC
Organism: Pseudomonadota bacterium; assembly: GCA_027619995.1. Classification (GTDB taxonomy): domain Bacteria; phylum Pseudomonadota; class Alphaproteobacteria; order CADEGL01; family CADEGL01; genus JABIRQ01. Next base: position 17,792 of record JAQCGR010000006.1, read on the forward strand.
GTGTCGAAGCAGCAGCCGAGGGAGGCCAGCAGCGCCAGAATCTCCGGCGCGGGGTTCGCCTTGACGGCGTAATAGATGCCGGTCGCGGGAAAGGCCTCCGCGAGATGCTGAAAGTTCCGTCGCACGACGTCGAGGTCGACGACGAGGCAAGGCCCGTCCGGTCGCTCATTGGCGAGGAAATCGATGATGCGCTGGGTGGTCATGCGCCTGTCTCCCGTACAGAAAACCGCAATGCCGGTTTCGGTCGTACAGGGCTGCGCTACGGAGACGCAGGATCCCGCTCGGGGCCGATACGCGGCGTTACCGGGTTCTCCGCGCGAACGGGAACCCGAGGTTTCAGCCTTCAGATTGGAACGGGAAACCCGCTCCGCACGTGGGGCAATGAGGGTGTGCCTCTTCAGTGTCGCCGGTTTTTGGACAACCAGACTGAGACCAAAAAAGCCCGCACCGTCGTTGCTTTAAGACGCCAATCCCTGGAAAGGGATATTTGCCGGCGTCCACGGGCACGTGCGAATTAGGGCAATCGTTACGTAGGGCTTTTGCGAGTCGCGATCAAGAGAAAAATGGATAGATTCCGAACAAATTTTGAGCCGCCGGCCCGCCGTCGAGCTGACGCAATGCTTCGGTGGATTGAGGCGGCATACAAGGGTCGACGAAAGGGGTGACCAGAGGAAACGCCCCGGCTGGGCCGGTACCCCAGTTATCCTCAATAATCCCACTCAACCTTGACGCCGACATTGCTGTCACCGCTCTGCCCGACCTTGCTCGTCACCGAGACATGAGGGATCACCTCAATCTCCACGGTCGCACCCTGACTGTTCGCCAGGGTACCCTGCTCGACGCCCACGAACACGCCGTCGGCGATGTATTTTCCCGCCTGGACGGTCGCGCCGCCTGCGTCGTCGCCTTCGCTGCCGCCGCCGTCGACTCGAAGAACATCGACGCCGAGAAAGCGCCGGCCCATATCCAGGATTCCGGGGCTTCCATCTCCGGTCAGATCCCGCACAGCAGCCGCCAACTGAACCGCCTCGATCGTGCTGAGCCGCGCCGACGAGCGTCCGAACAGGAGACGGGAGAGAATTTCGTCCTGAGGGAGTTCGGGGGTCGATGTCAGTTTGATCGCGGGATTCGCTGCCGTGCCGGTCAGCGTCACGACGACGGTCAGGTCATTGGCTTCGGTTCGCGTGCGAATATTCAAGGTCAGGATGATCTCGCCCGAATTGCCCTGGGCGATCTGTATCCTGCTCGGCTGCAGATCGAACTCCTTGGTCAGAAGCGACAGTCGGCCCCGAATCGACGAAAGCTCCCCGAGAATCTTCGGGCTGTCCGCCGTACCCGATATCCGGAAATCCCCCGACCATTCGGATTCCAAGCCTCGGCCCCGGACGAACACCCGCTCCGGCATCGAGACCCGAAGATCGATCTCAAGCGATTCGGGTCCGGCATCCGGCGTTTTCAGCGTCGTCTCCGCCGTCGTCGAGGTGGCGAGTTCCCCGCTGTCTCCATCCTGCTCGACAACCCCGAGTGTGACCACGGAGGGCGGAAGTTGATTCACCAAGCGGATTTCGGCCTCCCGCACCGTGATTTTCCCGGAAAGGCGCGTGCCGTCGGCGATTTTCGCCAGTTTGAGATCCGCGTCGGTCGCGGCGGTTACGTCATCCCGGCGAACCACAATGAAATTGTTGGCCGCGATCGCGAACTCGACTCCCTGGGTCGGTTGATCCAGGGAAATGGCGCCGCTGCCGCTGATTCGGCCCGCTCCTCCATCGGTCGCCGACAAGCTAGAGAGAACGAGCCTTCGACCCTCTGCATCAACGCGCAAGTTGAGCGAACGAACGATCGTGCCGGCGACAAGATGCTCGTAGCTCCCATCGCTCAGTGATACGAAACCCGCGAGCATGGGTTTCGAGACCGTTCCATCGACATCGAGCGCGATCTCGGCCATGCCGGTCAACCGTTGATCGTCGAGCGAAGTCAGAAGAAACAACGGTCCGATCGCACCACTCCATCGTATCGTCCCCGATAACGGGCCGTCCGGCGGAACGACCGGCGTCATGGTTTCGGAATCCAGACGCAGGGGAAAAGTCATGCTCGAAGTGAGCGGCTGGTCGGAAAACCCGGACAGGGCGAGCTGCGCCTTCACTTCGGCATTCCGCCAATCGGCATCGAGGACAACGTCCACGAGCGGGACGGTTTCGGCGGCCGAGGTCCTGACATCCGAGAAGTGTATGCGGACCGATGCAGTGGGTTCCCGCATCGAGCCCGCCAGATTGATATGGCCGGACACCATGCCGCCGATATCCTGATCCGGGACGACGAGTCGCGCCAACGATAAAGGCAGTTTCTGAATCTCGACATCGCCGGAGAACCGATTCCGAGCGATCGCCGCATCGGCGGTGATGCGCCCCCCGGCCACGCGGAGATCGAGATCGGACACCTTGATGTCGCCTGGCTGCCAACTCAATGTCGCGGGCGAAGCCAGGCTGATCTTCTCGCGTTGAAGTGTGGCATCAAACCGGGAAAGACTGAGCGAGACACCCTTCCCGACGGCCGAAACCGATCCGGTCGTCGCCAGAGTGAAGGGGGCGAAAGACTTGCCTTTGGCATCCAGGGAAATATCGGCCTTCTCGGCATTGCCCGACCCCGTGAAGGAAAGCGAATCCACTTCGGTCATTCCAGCCCTGATGCCTTCGGCATTGAGCGTCACTGTCCCGCCAAGCGATGGACCGAGGGTGATTCGAGCGTCGGCGGTTGCGCCGTCAACCTCGACGGGCGCGCCGCCTTCGGCCGATTCGATCACGATATTCCGGATCGCTATCTTGGCGTCGGCCGCCTGGACGTTTTTCTTCCCTGAAAAGCGAATATCGAGACGACCACTACCGCTACCCTCGATGCCTGCGAGGGCCATTAACGGCCCGAGCTTGTCCAAATCGCCGGCGAGTTTACCGGTCGCCGGCCCACCGTCCATCGGCACCGAAATCGCGCCGTCGACACGCGAACCCGCGGCTGTAATGCGCAAGGGATCGAAGCGAAGGACTTGTTCCACCACCCCGAAGGATGTCGTCACGCCGACAGCTCCCTGCCGCGGCGATGCGGAGATTTCGAACCGGCCCCGTGGCGCCGAAACGGCCGTTTCAACTTTTGCCTCGGCGCGGACAGTCCCGAGCGCTTGGCCGGACAGTCGGACGGAAGCCACGGAAAGAGAGGCCATCGCGGTCGGATCCGCGACGTCACCGGTCACAGTTCCCGAAAGCGTAAGATCGCCGCTCGCCGGAACACCGAACGCGGCGGCCACGGCAGCAAGGTCGGGCACGCGGAGTTCGTAATCCCCCTCCACGGTTTTCGCATCGGGCGACAAGGTCGCGAGCGCTGTCAGGACGCCGGCTTTCGCCTGCAATTCGAACCAAGCATTCTTCATGCCCTCCGAATCGGTCGAAACCGCACCATCGATGGTCGTGAGATCGCCGAATATCGCGGAGAGCGGCAAGCCCTCCGCATCCACCTTGCGCAGCTGCCCGCGAAGGCTGGCTTTGATCGAGCGCAAATCGTCGGCAACGGTGAAATCGGCTTCCAGATCGGCCGCACCCATCACCGGCGCGCCGACGAACGGCGACAGGGCCGCCAGATCCTTGGCCTCCAGACGGGCTGTCCCATGCGATGCCAAGGTTTCGAGGTCCGCTTCGAACGAAGCGCTGGCTGTCATCGTCGGCGTCGCGAGCTCGAACGAAGATAGGTTCGCCGATCCCGCCGCAAGATCGACCCGCCCTTCGCCCTCGAACGTAAGAGGGGCAGCGAGCTTCTCCGCCGACAAGGAATCCGACACGATCTCGGCCACCCGGCCACGCGTCTCGAAGCTCGCTTGAATCGGCCCCTGATCGATGGGCCGTTCCGGCTTCAGGACGAGGTCGAAGGATAGATCGCGCAATACGGCCTGCGGCAGCGCGACGCTATCGGCGCGGGCGGTGATTTCGATGACCGGCTTCAGCATCGGACCCACGAAGGTCGCATCCAATCGCGCACCGACCGTCTTCGCCGGCGCGGTCAAGACATCCAATGCGGTGCCGTCGGTGACGACCACTTCCGCGGTGCCCTCGACCGTCTGGGCCTCTATATCCAGGTCCGCCGCGACGGTCGCGGCCAGGGCCGAGGTCGTGACGGAAAGCGTGTCTATCCTGACGGTCGTTTCCCCTGTCGTTCGTCCTTCGAACAGGAATTGAACGCCGTCCCGTGCGAGCGGCTGCATGTCCGGGGGCATCAGATCGGGCGCGCGCAGGGACGAGGCGATGCGCAGGGCCATCTGCCCGTCCGGGCGGCTGATGCCGATATCCGCGGTCAGCTCCGCGCGATCCCCGATCGTGCCCCTCAACGTGCCGGCCCAATCGTCGAGCGGACCCTCGCCGCTGAAGGTCACGGCCAGAGGCAGTGGCGGCGAAAACCCGGCCGCCGTTGCGATGAGGCCCCCTTCGGGTTCCTCTGCCTGGGCCTCGACGGCGAGGATATCGGTTCCCGGATCATAGGCGGCATCAAGGACGAGGCGGCTTTTCGGCCCGTCGAGCCGGGTGACGGCAAGCCGGGTCACTGTCCGACCACCATCGCCGATCCGCGCTTCTCCTTCCGCCCGGATGGTCGCCGCCTTGCCGAGAACCGCTTCGCCGAGGACGACCGGCGACGCCAGGAATTTCTCAATAGAGACCCCGATCGGCAGGGCCGGCCATTGGAAGGGTTCAGCCGGTGTGGCGGAGGGTTCGCCTGGTACGGGCGCCCGAACAACCGTCACGCCGTCGGCCTCAAGCAAATCAACGCTGAATTCGCCCAGGAATAGCCGCAGGGGATTCCAATCGAGCGTGACCCGATCGATGGTCAGCCAGGTGCCGTCACGATCCGCGACATCGAGATCCTGGAGAACTATCACCCCCGGCAATGGACCTTCTAGGCGGCTGAGACCCACCTGCGTCTCGCCCGGGACGGAAATCTGGTCGACGATGGTGGCCGCAAGCCACGCGCGCCCACTTTCCGTTCCTCCGACGAAAACGGCCGCCGCCGCGACAAGCAGAATCAACCCGAGCAGGCCCGCGCCCAGATAGGCCGCGAACCGGAAAACACGACGCCCTGCGCTCGAATTCAAAACGCCTGCCCGATGCTGACGTAGAACTGGAAACTGTCGTCGCTCTTGCGGCCGTTGATCGGGAAGGCGAAGTCGACCCGGAAGGGCCCCAACGAAGTGTAATAACGGACACCAATTCCGCCCGCCCAAAGCAGGTCGAGACTATCGGGACTGCTGCTGTCGTAGACCATCCCGCCATCGATGAAGGGCACGATTCCGATCGTATCCGTCACCATGACGCGCATTTCGGTGCCGACCTCGACGAGGGAGTTTCCACCCTCCGGATCGCCGTTGCTGTCCAGCGGCCCTATCTTCTGAAATGCGTAACCTCGGACACTGCCGCCGCCGCCCGAATAGAATCGTTTGGTTGCGGGTATGGATTGGGACCCGGCCCCCTGGATGGTGCCGATCTTCGCCCGGCCGGCGAGAACGTAGCGCGCCGCTTCGTCGAATGCGTAATAGGTCGATCCTCCCACCGTCGCATTCACGAAAGCGACATTCCGTTCGAGCGTTCCGTAATAGGGCGTCAACGAGAGCGCCAGGCGAGATCCCTCTGTCGGATTCAGCAGGTCGTCCGTGTCGTCGCGCGACGCCTTGAGGGGCAGGCCGAACAGCAACACGGTGGAATCCACTTTGTTCTCGGTGATGATCGAATATTCCGCGGAGACGCCGGGCGAGACCCGCCAGTGATCGAAGAGAGGGCGGTCCAGCGCGACGCCCGACAGGACGGTCTGCTCGTCGAAGGCGTCAATCGTCCGCCGCACGCCGGAGAGATTCGCCTTGAGGTTCTGATCCAAAGTCAAGAAATGCGGCTTGTTGAAATCAAGCGTCAGACCCTGCTCGATCTGCGCGACGGTGCCGGTGATGCGAAGCTTCTCATTCTCCGAAAAGAGATTGCGGTGTTCCCAGAACACCTCGGCGCGACCGCCCTCCGTGCTGGAATAGCCGAGGCTGCCGCCGAAGGACCGGTGCAGCCGTTCGCGGAGCCGGACCGTCAGGGGAATGTTACCGACCGAATCGACGGCCTCGCCGTGCTCTATCCGTGCCGTTTCGAACAGCTCGGTATTGGCCAAGCGTGTCCGTGCCTTATCCACTTCGTTCTGATCGTACTCGTCGCCGAACCCGAGCGGCACCAGCCGGCGGATATAGTCCTCGTTGACGCTTTCCAAACCATCCACCGCGATCGCGCCGTAATTGGCGCGGGCAGCCTGATCGACCGTGAGAGTGACTCGAATGGTTTTTTCGTCGTGGTCCACGACGGCCTTGCGATCGCCAACGACGGCCAAGGGATAGCCGCCTTCTTCCAGGCGCCGAACGACCAGGCCCTTCGCATCGACGATCCTCGCGGCCTGCGCCCGCTGGCCCAGGTCCAGATTCAACGCGGACGGTTCACATTTGGGACAAACCGGCTTCTCCGTGCCGGTGTAGACGATGTCATAGGCCGTCAGCGCATAGACCGGCCCGGTATTGATCTTGAACAAGATATCGATCGGAGACGCATCCCGGTCGATCTCGTAGGAAATATCGCCGGCATAATAGCCCTCCGACCGCAGAGCGGTGCCGAAGGTCTCCTTGTCCCGCTCCGCGCGCCTTTCGAGCCGCGAGAGGGTGAGCGGCAGGTTATCGTTGAGCCGGCGTAGCTCGGATGATTGTTCGAGCAATCCCTCAAGGCTCGCATCCCCGATGACGTTCAGTTTGACGCTATAGGGGATGCCGGCCGGATCACCGACACCGAGGGTGGAGTCGGGGAGCCCCGCGTCATCGGACTCTCCGAATACGGTGCCGCAGGCCGTCAACGACAGCGCCATCAGAACGGCCAGACCCCATTGGACTAGCCTGTGTCGAATGCACCCCTCGCTACGCATCATCATTTGAAGAAATCCACATCGGAGGCGTTTCATCTGCCGACGCAGATGAACGCAGACGAAGTTCGTTACGAAAACTCAGCCCTCGGATCCGGATTGGGAGACTGCATCGCCTCTCGCGCCCAGGCCGTGAGGCGGTCAAAAAATGCAGCGTGACGCCAAGAATGACCGTCACCCTATGACTGCGACGATCAAACCATCGATGGCGTGTTCCAACTTTAACCTATATCGCTTTCTTGAAACGACCAGAAGAAAACTGGCGCAAGATTTATAGGCATGCCGCTCGGAAGCATTGCCTGGACGGCATCTTCCCGGAAAGGCAAAGGCCCGCCCTGCGACCCTACTGTCCAAAGACCGGATTGCGCGCCGTCTTGTACCGATTTCGGCTCGGCTTCAAACCCAGATTCTCTCTCAAGGTTCGACCTTCGTATTCGGTACGGAACAGGCCGCGCCGCTGCAGTTCCGGGATGACCAGTTCGACGAAATCCTCGCACCCGCCGGGCAGATGGGTAGGCGTGACGTTGAACCCGTCGCAGGCTTCGCCGTCGAGCCATTCTTCCATCACATCAGCGATCTGGTTGGCCGTCCCGATAACACCGAAACCCGCCTTTCCGGCAATCTCTTCATAGAGCTGGCGGATGGTCGGTTTCTCATCCCGGACCCGGGCAAGAAGACTCTCGCTGATGCTGCGCACCTCATGCGGGCCCATGGCGTCCAGCGGAACGGGGCCGTCGATCGGATAGCCGGAGAGATCGCCGAAGGTGCTGTGCAACCGGGCCAGCCCCACCATCGGGTCGAGCAAATCCTGAAGCTGGTCGAATTTCGCGCGGGCTTCCTCGGCGGTCCGCCCGACCACGGGGCTCAGCGCCGGCAGTATCTTCAGGTCGTCCTTCTCCCGCCCGAACTTCGCCATGCGGCCCTTCACATCGGCGTAATAGGCCTGCGCCGCCTCGATCGAGGCGGGGACGGCATAGACGACATCCGCGGTCGCCGCCGCGATCTCGCGGCCCTGCTCGGAGGCGCCCGCCTGCACCAGCACCGGATGGCCCTGAGGCATGCCGCCCACGTTCAACGGCCCGCGGACCGAGAAATGCTTCCCCTTATGGTTCAGAACATGGGCCTTGTCTTCGTCGTAGAACCGGCCCCCCTCCTTGTCGAAGACGAAGGCGTCCGGGTCCCAGCTGTCCCACAGGCCGGTCACCACATCGACGAATTCCAGCGCGCGTTCGTAGCGTGTGTCGTAATCGACATGCTCCTCGCGATTGAAATTCCTGGCTTCGGCTTCGGACCAGGAGGTGACCATGTTCCAGCCGGCCCTCCCGTTGCTGATCAGGTCGAGCGTCGCGAACTTCCGGGCGATGTGATACGGCTCGTTGTAGGTGGTCGAGGCGGTCGTCACGAGCCCGATATGCTCAGTCACTACCGCGAGGGCCGGCAGCAAGGTCATCGGCTCCATCTCGACGATCTCGAAGCCCGACCGCGCCAGGGAGCCCTTGGGCGCGTCCCGCTCGCGGATGCCGATCCCGTCGGCGAAGAAGACCATGTCGCATTTGCCGCGCTCGGCGGCCTTGGCGCTGCGGGCGTAATGCTCGAACCGGAGCGACCCGTCGGCAGGAACATCCGGATGCCGCCAAGCCGCCGGGTGATAACCGAGACCGCGGATCGACATCCCGATATGCAGTTTCTTACGCATGTCATCCCCCTTGCGGCCGCCTCACAGACCCCACCACCCAATCTTAAGACCGGCCGCCGGGAAATGAACCACGCGCCGTCCTGATCGCGAACCGGGCGCGCCTCCCTGCCCGCATGCAACTCGAAAGCCCGCCGCGACGGCAACGGCGCCTACCGCTCGATCGCCCTGTCCTGATCCAAGTCCGCGCGGAGGCGCAGAATATGGGCCGGCCCGATGCCGCAACACCCGCCGACGATCTCGGCGCCGGCGGCGCGCCACCGAGCCGCATAATCCGCATAATCCGCGGGCGTCAACTCGCGCAGATCGCGCAGATTGTCGCCTTCCCGCTTCCAATCCTTGGCGATCGGCACGAAGGCATTGGCATAGGCCCCGATACGCAACCCGGTCATGGCCCGCAGGCGCGGCAGCGCCTCGGTGATGGCACCGGCATCGCAGCAGTTGAACAGCACCGCCTCGACTGGAATGCCGTCCAGGGCGGCGAGGGCCGCCTCCACCGTCTCGCCGCTGCGCAGGAGGCCGTCAGCCTCGTCCCGCAGGGTCCAGGACACCCAGACCGGCTTGCCGTGCGGCGCGGCGGCACGCGCCGCGGCAGCCGCTTCGGCGGCGCTCGACATGGTTTCGCAGATGAACAGGTCCACGCCAGGCGAGAGATGCGTCCCGATCTCCGCGTAGTCCGCCACCATGGAAGCGGGGTCCTGGGCATTGGGTTCATAGCTCGCACGCAAGGGCGGCAGGGAACCTGCGATACGCGCACCCGTCTTGCCCGCCTGGGCGCGTGCGTCTTTCGCCACCGCGACGGCGAGGCGCGTGATGTCCCCCAGCCTGTCGCGCAGGCCGGTTTGCGCCAGACGCGGCGGCGTGACGGTGTAGTTCCAGGTGGTGATCACATCCACCCCGGCGTCCAGATATTCCCGGTGCACGTCGCGCACCGCCGCCGGCGAATCGATCAGGGCCTGCGCCGAGGACCTGGCATTGGTATTGAGCCCCCGCGCCCGAAGCTCCTGGCCCATCCCACCATCAAGCAACACCGTCATCGACCGACCTCGCTGCAATCCGACACCGCCCGATTTGCCGCACCGGCGCCCGCAAAAGCCTAGGCGCCCGGCAATCGAACGACGAGTCCGAATTCTCGAGCAAGGCGCGGCGGCCGGGCGGCTCGACGATTGCCGTCTACCCCCATCGGAGCCACGATGAGGTGATAACCTCGTGGCAGAATCATGCCGCGGCGGACTTGCCCTTGGCCAAGCCGTTCCCGTGTAATGAAACTGCGGAAGGATAATGTCATGGATCCAAAGGGCGTTTACCCGATCCTGCCCACGCCCTTCGACGATGCGGGCAAGGTCGATCTCGAAAGCATGGAACGGTTGATCCGTTACCAGAACGAGGTTGGCGTGAACGGTGTCAACATCATGGGGTTCATGGGCGAGTCGCACAAACTGGCCAATGCCGAGCGCAAGGACATCATTCAGGTCACGATGGAAACGCGCCGCCCGGGGCTCGAGGTCTGGGTCGGCATCCGCACGATGGGAACGATGGGCGCCATCGAGCAGGCCGTCGAAGCGGAGCAGCTTGGGGTCGATGCGGTGTTCGTGGCGCCGGTGAGCATCCAGAACGACAACGCCATCAATGCCCATTACAAGGCTATCCATGACGCCGTGAAGATTCCCGTGGCGCTGCACGACCTGCCCGATATGTTCGATTCTATCGTCATGTCGCCCGAGTTGATTGCCCGGATGGCGAAAGACGGCGTGTCGAACTACATCAAGCTCGAAGAGATTCCGACCGGTCCGAAAATCACGAAAACCATGGCTCTGGCCGACGGCAAGATGGGCATTTTCGGCGGGCTGGGCGCCGTCTACTTCCTGGAGGAACTGGAACGAGGCGCGAAGGGCATCATGTCCGGCTTCTCCTTTCCCGAAGTGCTGGTCGAAATTTTCCGGCTTTTCGCGGGAGGCGACCGGGACGGCGCCGCCGCTGCCTTCGACAGATACGCCTCGCTCTTTCGGTACGAGTTCCAGCCGGCGATCGGGCTCGCCTTCCGCAAGCACGCCTATAAGAAGCGGGGAATCTTCAGATCGGACTTCATTCGGCCGCCGACCGCGGTCGTGGATCACTATACGATCGAAGAATTCGAACGAGCCGTCCTCAGAGCAGGATTGTCCTTCGATCCGCCTCGTCTATCGTGACATGGTGGGGTAGAGCAGCGATGGTCTGTGAAATTGACCGGAGACCGTTTCGTGGCAAGACCTTCGGCGTATTCATGGCACCAACGACTTCGGAGACTGATCATGAATCATGAAACCCGTGGGCATCTGACCAACAGCCATTGGGGCACCTACCGGGTCGAGGTTCGGGACGGGCGCGTGGCGGCGCTGCACCCCTTCGAGGAGGATCTCGATCCCTCGCCCATCGGAAACGGAATCATCGATGTCCTGGAAGGGCCCACCCGGATCACCGCGCCGATGATCCGCAAGAGCTGGCTGGAAGGCGGTCCCGGGACCGCGGGCGACATGCGCGGCCGGGATACCTTCGTCGAAGTGAGTTGGGAGGAGGCCAACCGCCTGGTCGCCGCCGAGCTCAATCGCGTCAGGCGAGATCACGGCAATCAAGCGATCTTCGCCGGGTGCTACGGCTGGGCCAGTTCGGGCCGGTTTCACCATGCACCGGGCCAGCTGAAGCGGTTCTTGAATTGCATCGGCGGCTACACTGCCTCCGTCAACACCTACAGCTACGCTGCCGCCGAGGTCGTGGTGCCGCACGTCCTGGGCAACTATGTGGGCCATCTCGACATGTCGACCACCTGGGATTCGATTGCCGAGAATTGCGAGCTGTTCGTCGCCTTCGGCGGCCTGCCGTTGAAGAACGGCCAGGTTTCGTCCGGCGGGACCGGTGTTCATGTACAGAAAGCTGGTATGAGCGAGGCCCATCGCGCCGGCGTGCGCTTCGTCAATATTTCCCCGCTGCGATCCGATGTAATGGACAAGGCGGAAGCCGAATGGCTGGCGCCCCGGCCGTCCACCGACACGGCGCTGATGCTCGGCCTGATGCATGTGCTGATGACCGAAGGGCTTTGCGACAAGGTCTTTCTCGACCGCTATACCGTGGGCTTCGATCGCTTCGCAGCCTATCTCGACGGATCGACCGACGGTGTCGTGAAAACGCCGGAATGGGCGTCGGAAATCTGCGATCTGCCCGCGGACACGATCCGGGACCTGGCGCGGCGCATGGCCGCGCATCGGACGATGATCTCGATCTCCTGGTCCCTCACCCGGCAGGATCACGGCGAACAGCCCTACTGGGCGGCGATCGTCCTGGCCGCGATGCTCGGTCAGATCGGGCAGCCCGGTACGGGCATCGGCTTCGGCTATAGCTGCGTGAACACGACGGGCCTGAGCCGCAGGCACTTGCACTTCGCTTCGCTGCCGCAGGGCCAGAATCCGGTGCGCGATTTCATTCCTGTCGCGCGCATCGCGGATTTGCTCGAGAAGCCCGGCCAGTCTTTCGACTATAACGGCAAACAATATACCTATCCCGATATCCGCCTGGTCTGGTGGGCCGGCGGCAATCCGTTCCACCATCATCAGGATCTGAACCGCCTTCGCGGCGCCTGGGCCAAGCCGGAAACCATCATCATCAACGAATGGTGCTGGAACGCGACCGCGCGCCATGCCGATATCGTCCTGCCCTGCACCACGCCGCTGGAACGCACCGATATCGCCATGTCGCCGAAAGATCCCTATCTGGTGGCCATGGACCAGGCCATCGCGCCGGTGGGGCAGGCCCGGAACGATCATGACATCCTGCGCGGCATCGCAGCCGCGATGGGCGTGGAAGAGGCCTTTACCGAGGGCCGCAGCGCCGAGGAATGGCAGCGCTGGATCTACGACATTTCGCGTCAATCGGCCGCCCGCGAGCGCGTCGAGATGCCCGATTGGGAAACCTTCCAATCCAATGGCGTGTTCAAGGTGCCCGCGCCCGACCGTCCCACGATCATGATGGAGGCGTTCCGGGCCGATCCGGACGCGAACCCGCTCAAAACGCCCAGCGGGAAAATCGAGATTTTTTCGGAAACCGTGGCGGGTTTCGGCTACGAGGATTGCCCGGGTCATCCGGCGTGGATAGAGCCTCTGGAATGGCTCGGCCAGGCGCAGGGCTACCCGCTGCACCTGCTCTCCAACCAGCCGCGCAACAAGCTGCATTCGCAACTCGATCACGGCTCCGTCAGCCGCGCCGACCGGATCGACGGTCGCGAACCGGTCACGATGCATCCCGACGATGCCGCCGAACGCGGTCTCACCGCCGGCCAGGTCGTGCGCCTGTTCAATGCCCGGGGCGCCTGTCTTGCCGCGTTGCGCATCAGCGACGATATCCGTCCCGGCGTGATCCAGATTGCGACGGGCGCGTGGTTCGATCCCGACGGCACAACCTGCCGCAACGGCAACCCCAATGTGCTCACCCCCGACAAGGGAACGTCGCGGCTCGCCCAAGGCCCGAGCGCCAACTCATGCATGGTCGAAGTCGTCGGCGAAGTTGGGGACATTCCCGAGGTGCAGGCCTATCTGCGGCCAAACTGACGGGCTATAGCGAGGAAGTGGAACTTAGAACCAGGGCCCGGCCAGATCCTCTGCCCGATCGGGAGCGCCTCCAAAGCCAAAGGCGGCGTCTACAAACCGCCGATGCAGCGCTTGATCGGCGTTCGCGGACCCTTGTCCGATCCGAAGCCCGCCCGGATATGCTTAGCGGTTAACTGGTGTCGCGATTTGTCGCTGCGCCGATGCCGGCCGATGCGTTTGTCGGCAGCGGACACCCGATCGCCTTCCGCCCAACAAGCCCCGAAGCAAGAATTGCCTGAAGCAAGAACTGAAGGACGCCAACGTGTCGGTATTTGATCGTTTTCTCTCGCTCTGGGTCGCGCTGTGCATCGTTGCCGGCGTGGTCCTGGGCACTCTGTTCCCCGGCTTTTTCCAGACCGTCGCCGGCTGGGAATACGCCTCGGTGAACCTGGTCGTGGCGGCTCTCATCTGGGCGATGGTCTACCCGATGATGGTCGCGGTGGACTTCTCCAGCCTGCGCCATATCCACAAACGTCCAAAGGGTCTGGTCATCACGATCGTGGTGAACTGGCTGATCAAGCCCTTCACGATGGCCGCGCTGGGTGTCCTGTTCTTCAAGCATGTCTTCGCCGACCTGATCGCACCGGCCGATGCGGAGCAATATATCGCGGGCCTCATTCTTCTGGGCGCGGCCCCCTGCACGGCGATGGTCTTCATCTGGTCGCAACTGACCCGGGGCGACGCCAATTACACGCTCGTTCAGGTGTCGTTGAACGACGTCATCATGATCTTCGCCTTCGCGCCGATCGTGGCCTTGCTGCTGGGCGTCACCGATATCCAGGTTCCTTGGCAGACGCTGCTGCTCTCGGTCGCCCTCTATGTGGTCATTCCCCTCGCGGCGGGCGCGGCGACGCGGCTCATCCTGACCAGCCGGACCAATGCCGCGCAGGGCGACGCCGCGGTCGCCCGCTTTACGGGGATCGTCAAACCCTTCTCCATCCTCGGCCTGCTTGCGACCGTGGTGCTTCTGTTCGGATTTCAGGGGCATGTCATCCTCGACCGGCCGCTCCTGATCGCCCTGATCGCGGCCCCGCTCCTGATCCAGTCCTACGGCATTTTCGTCATCGCCTATGGCGCGGCCTGGATGTGGCGTGTGCCCCACAATGTCGCGGCGCCCTGCGCATTGATCGGCACGTCGAACTTCTTCGAACTGGCTGTCGCCGTTGCCATCGGCCTGTTCGGCCTCAACTCGGGCGCCGCGCTCGTCACGGTCGTCGGCGTCCTCGTGGAAGTGCCGGTAATGCTGTCCCTCGTCGCCTTCGCGAACCGCACACGCAACCACTTCCCGGCCAGCGACGAGAGGCAATGACACTTTCAGTCGATCGGTTGGGGCGGAGAGATTCCGGGGCCATCTAAATCTGACCCCAATTCGGCGCAAGCGACGTCGCTATCCGCCTGCGAAAGACCATTCCGGGTCTGGCTCCGCGCCAAGTTCGCACTGCCAACTCGCGATGTCGGGGCTCGACGGAAAAGCCCGTTACCTAAGCGAAATCAACGAAAGCACTCGATCAATGTCAGGCGACGGCGAGGCTGCGACCTCGAATTCCTCGGGCATGTGGCCCACGCCGATGAAGGTGATAACATCCTCGTAATCGGGAATTACGAAGGCTTCCCGCAGCTGCTTATCCCGGTCGCAATCCTCCGACCAGTTCAGCATGCAGGTGCCCAAGCGCGAGGCATGCAGCGCGTAGACCAGCGACATGGCGAACAATCCTCCGTCGATCCAGCCCTGGTTGCGCTCTCCGATCGTGTCGAACTCGCGGAGATCGACCGTTACCACCAGCACCGCGCCCAACTTGTGACCGAAGCCGCGGTTGCCGTTGTGATAGCTGAGCAGTTGGTTCCGCAGTTCGGGTTCATAAGCGACATGGACACGGCGCATCTCGCGATTGCAGACCTTCGGGGATTTGATTGCCAATCGCACGGCATTCTCGATCGCCTCGGGGGCGACTGGTTCGCCGGTATAGTGCCGCACGCTGGAGCGAGTCTGAATGAAGCGGCTGAAATCGAAATCCGTGGCCGCCTCGATCTGCTTTCGGGTCCATGGGGTCGCGCCGCCGGGGAAGGTCTTGCCCGCCATGTCCTTCGTGAAGGCGCGCAACTCATCCTCGAACTCGGCCGGCAGGGGCAGGGCGCGGTCGTCGTGGTATCGCACATAGGACTGGATGCAGCCGCGCGCGCCCTCACTGGCGAAACGCGCCTCGCCCACGCGTTCCAGCTCGGTGATGGCCGCCAGAATCGGGCGAATCTTGTCGAGGCCAAATCCCGCCCGGGTATCCTCCATCGCCAACCCCTTCTCGATGGCGTGATAGGCCGATGTCAGATAGGCCGCCAGGGCCACAGGGTCCTGGCTGACATCAATGGTGCTGGAGTGTTTCAGGTACCGCCGCATGTCGTAGTCGTAATTCCGCTTCGCCTCGGCCAGGTCGGCCTTGGGAGTGTAGTTCCGGCGAGCTTCCGTCAAATCGACCGGCTGGGGCCGAATCACACTGTCAGGCATTTGGCCGGCCTCAAGAGTGATGGACGCGGTTGGGCATTGGCACGTTAACTGCCGCGGTCACGGCTGTCGAAGGCGCCATGGCTCGCGTCAGGGATATCAGGACCTTGCAAGGGTTCGCCTCCACACACGCCTCGATCCACTACTATTTCAACCGCGACCGTCATCTTAGCCGAAGGATCACTATCAAAGAGAACCGCCCTGCCGCCCTAGCCGAATGGTACCAACTGACCGCCTATGCCACCCCAGTCTACGGCTTTTCGAGATCAGCCCGCTTTCCTCCGACAGCGCCAGTTATGTTACGATTTTTGTAGTAATTTTTTGGAGGCATTTATGACTTCGAACACCGAATGGCAACTTTCTGGAAATGCCGCAGAATTATATGAAGCATATCTTGTTCCCACGATTTTTGTTCCTTGGGCGCAACGCATTCTTAGCGAGAATGTACCGCAGAGCGGTGACAATATTTTGGACGTGGCGTGCGGCACCGGTATTGTTGCGCGAATGGTGAAAGCTCGGGTTGGCGCGCTCGGCCGTGTGGTTGGCGTGGATCTGAATCCCGGAATGTTGGAAGTAGCAAGAACAATTTCTGCGGGTGGATCGATTGAATGGATTGAAGCGGATGTTGTCCAAATTCCCTAAGAGCCGTTCCGGAAAGTTTGAATCTAGGTTGAATGTG
>JAQCGR010000206.1 GCA_027619995.1 Pseudomonadota bacterium
GAATCAGAAATCCCGATCCAACGGAATCCCCTATTTCGATTCACGCAGATCGGATGATGCTCTAGCGCCGCCAGCCAGCCAGCCGATCGGCCGCCACCGTCATGTCCTCGGTCGTACCGGCAAAGGATATGCGCACGAAACGATGGCCGCGAAGGGTGTCGAAATCGGTGCCCGGAGTCATCGCGACCCCCGTCTCGGCGAGCACCCGGCGGCACAAATCCTCGCTGTCATTGGAGATGCGGGACACATCGGCATAGATGTAGAAGGCGCCCTCGACCGGGGCCAAATTTTCCAGACCGGCTGCCGGCAGGCGATCGAGAAGAACATCGCGATTGCGGGCATAGCGCGCGACATGGCCGTCGAGCTCGGCCGCGCAATCGAAGGCCACGACGGCCGCATGCTGGGACAGGGTCGGCGGCGAAATATAGAGATTTTGGGCCAGACACTCGATCGGCCGCAGCAGATCCTCGGGCACGACCATCCAGCCCAGTCGCCAGCCGGTCATGCAGAAGTATTTCGAGAAACTGTTGACGACGAAGGCATGGCCGGAACTGGCCAGGGCGGTCGCCGCCCGCCCGCCGAAGGTGATGCCGTGATAGATCTCGTCGGAGATCAGACGGATGCCCTGGTCATCGCAATAGCGCGCCAGGCGGGACAATTCCTCGGGCGTCATCATGGTCCCCGTGGGATTGGCGGGACTCGCCACGATCAGGCCGTCGATGGGCGCGTCCAACGCATCGATCAGCGCCGGCGTGGGCTGAAACCGGGTTTCCGGCCCGGTCGGAATCTCGACCGGCACCAGGCCGAGGGCCGACAGGATGTTGCGATAGGCCGGATAGCCGGGCGCCGCTAGGGCGACCCGGTCGCCAACATCGAAGGCGGATAGAAAGGCCAGAAGAAACGCGCCGGACGACCCGGTGGTCACGACGATCCGTTCGGCATCGACCGACGTGCCGTAATAGTCCGCGTAGTGCCGCGCGATGCGGTCGCGCAGACTGGAGATGCCGAAAGCCTCGGTATAGCCAATCCGGTCGCCGTCGAGGGCGGATTTAGCGGCTTCGATTACCGCTGCCGGGGCTCCGGTGGCCGGCTGGCCAACCTCCAGATGCAACACGCTTTCGCCGCGCGCGGCGCGCTCGTTGGCCGCGCGCAGCACATCCATCACGATGAAGGGCGCGACCTCGCCCCGTTTCGACGTTTTCAGGGTCATGCCCCGCCGCCTCCCTGCCTCCTCCGCGCGCCATGCATCGCGCTTTCCTTCCTCTGTGTCGCATTGACGCCTACCAGGGTCAAACCTAGTGTCATTCATCTGGACAGATTGGGTCTGGCACGCTGGCTCTCCTGCCTTGCGGCCCGGCCTGGAGACAATTTGGTGGTACGAAGACTTGCTAGCCGTGCGACGGCGCTAATTCTAGCTGGGGCTTTGCTGTTCCCGGCCCTCGCCCCGGCGCGGGCGCAGCCCACTGGCGAGCAAATGTCGTTCATCCGGGATGCCGAGATCGAGAACACGGTCCGCATCTACGCAACGCCTATCTTCGAGGCCGCCGGGTTCAATCCGGCCGATATCGACGTCTTCCTGGTCAACGACAACCGGCTGAACGCCTTCGTCGCCGGCGGCCTCAACCTGTTTCTCAACACGGGCCTTCTCGTCCGCGCCGACACGCCGGAGCAGGTGATCGGCGTCATCGCCCATGAAACCGGCCATATCGTCGGCGGCCATCTGGCCCGACTTGAGGAAGCCTTTCGCGACGCCTCCAAGCATGGCTGGCTGCAATACGTTCTGGCCGCCGCCGCCGCGGTCGCCACCAAGAACGGCAATGCGGCCACGGCGGTCATCAGCGGCGGCAGCCAGTTGACCATGGCCACCCTGCTGAAATTCAGCCGGGCCCAGGAAGCCTCCGCCGACCAGGCCGGCCTGGCCTATCTGGACAGTGCCGGGATCAGCGCGATCGGACTGCGCGATTTCTTCGCGATCCTGCGTGATCAGGAGCTCCTGGTCGTCGCGCGCCAGGCCCCCTATATCCGTACCCATCCGCTGACCACCGAGCGCATCCAGTCGGTCGAGGCCCATATCAAGAATTCGCCCTTCAGCGACAAGAGGCTCGGTCCCGAATACCAAGAGATGCAGGCTCGGATGCGTGCCAAACTGCGCGGCTTCCTAGACCCCGTCGGGCGGGTCATGCGCCAGTATCCGGAGAGCGATATCAGTCTGGAAGCACGTTACGCCCGGGCCATCGCCTATTATCGAAAGCCCGATCTGAGCCGTGCCCTGCCCCTGATCGACGGCCTGATCGCCGAACATCCGAGGGATCCTTATTTCCACGAATTGCGCGGCCAGATGCTGTTCGAAAATGGCCGCATCGTGGAGTCGATACCGGCCTATATCCAAGCCGTCGACCTGCTGCCCAATAACGGGCTGCTGCGGACCGAACTGGCCCGTGCCATGCTGGAAACGGGCGAACCGTCCTTCACGGCGGCCGCCATAGAGCATCTGGAACAGGCGAGGCGCCTCGATTCGCGGATGCCCCTGTCGCTGCGCCTGCTCGCCGTGGGCTACGGCCGGCAGGAGGATTTCGGCATGTCGGCGCGCTATTCGGCGGAATTCGCCCTGCGCACCGGTCAGATCGACGATGCCATCGGCCAGGCCGAAAAGGCGATCCGCCTGCTGCCCGCCGGCTCCGTGGGACGACGCCAAGCCGAAGATATCAAACAGGAAGCCGAAAACATTCGGAAGAGCTGACACCCAGCCTCATTCACGATCGCTTGAGCGCTTGCGGTGGGCCTTGCCGGGGCTTAGAAATTTCGCCAAATCAACACCTTGAAATGACTTTTGGAGACATGGCGCAAATGATCGAGCGCATCAGCATTCGAGCCGCGATCCTGACCCTGGCCCTGGCCTGTTTCGCGGTACAGCCTGCCCGCGCGGCCGAGGACGCGCCGGCGGTGTCGAAGATCGATCCGGCCCAGCGCCAGGTGATCGAAGAGGTCGTTCGCGACTACATCTTGAAGAATCCCGAGATCGTGATCGAAGCGCTCGAAGCGATGCGCGAAAGGGACCGGATCGCGAAGGAAACCCGCGCGCGCGACGCCATCGCCAGTTTCCGAACGGAGCTGTTCGACAACCCCGGCTCTCCCAATCTCGGCAATCCGGACGGCAGAACCGTTGTGGTCGAATTCTTCGACTATCGATGCGGTTATTGCCGGCGCATGGTCGAGCCGGTGATGGACCTGATCGAGAGCGACGGCGAAATCCGCCTCGTCCTCAAGGAATTTCCGATCCTGGGACCCGAATCGGTCTTCGCCGCGCGCGCCTCCCTGGCCGCCCGCAAACAGGACCTCTATCAACCCTTCCATCTGGCCATGATGACGGCCGAGGTCGGACTCGGCGAAGAGACGATCCTCGCCCTCGCCGAATCGGTCGGCCTGGATACCGAGAAGCTGCAGGCCGATATGGCGGATCCTGCGATCGACGCCGAACTCGCGACCAATTTCAAGCTGGCCGATGCCCTGGCGATCGAAGGCACACCCGGCTTCGTGATCGGCGATGATATCATCCGCGGCGCGATCCCCATGGCGAAGTTCCGCAGCTATATCGAGAAGACGCGAGACGGCGCGAGCTGAGCCCCGCCGACGGCCGGAGACTCATCCGGATCGCGAAGAAGTCCGTCGCGTTGCGCGGCCCTGCGGCTATACTCCATCGCATGGAGGGCACCGTGCGATGGAATTGCACCAGGTCCGGTATTTTCTCGCCGTCAGCGAAACGCTGAACTTCACGCGCGCGGCCGAACAGTGCCATGTCGCGCAACCGTCCCTGTCGCGCGCCATACAGAAACTTGAGGACGAACTGGGTGGCCCGTTGTTCCGGCGGGAGCGCGGGCGCACCCATATGACGGAACTCGGCCGCTCAATGCTGCCGTTTCTGACCCAATGCCATACCAGCGCCCTGGCCGCGAAGGCCCAGGCCACTGCCCTGGGCAGCACGGAACGCGCGCCGCTCCGCCTGGGCGTTGCCGCCAGCATCGATCTCGGCATGATCGCGCCCTTTCTGACCGAACTCGCGCGCGTCTGGCCCGGGCTGGAACTGAACCTGCGGCGCGGGACGACGGACGAAATCCTCGCCGTCCTGGAAGCGGGCGAGATAGAGATCGCCGTGGCCCCCGAAACCGGCGCGCAGTGGGAGCGACTGGACCGCGCCGCGCTCTATACCGATGGTTTCGTGCTGGTGACCCCGCCGGACCACGCCCTGGCACGGCGGAACCGCGTTTCGCTCGCCGATCTTGCAGGCCAGCGGATCGTCACGCGGCCCTATTGCGAGTTTCATCAGGCCCTGGAACACGCCCTCGCCTCCAGCGGTGTGAGGTTAGAGAACCGGGATGCCCTGGCCGATGACGCCGATGTCGCAGCCCTGGTCGAAAGCGGGTTCGGCGCCGCGATCATGCCCGCCACCGCGCGCCGCGGACCGGCTGCGCGCGCGGTTCTCATCAGCGACCTGGAACTGTCTCGCTCGCTCGAAGCCTACACGGTCGCCGGACGGCGCCAATCCATCGTTTCCAGCGGCTTGCTTCGCCTGTTGCGTGCGGCGGATTGGACCGACGTCGCCGACAGGGTCTAGCCCGCCTCGGCCACGAGGCCAGGCAGAATGCGCGGGTCGATGCGCCGCCGGAATTCCACATCGACATAACGTGCGCGGAGGATACCCGCGCGATCGACCACCAGGGTCGCCGGGATCGGAATGAACCATCCGTCGTTCTTCTGAAACACGCCGAGATCCATCCCCGACGCGAGAAAGAGCACCCGCAGATCGGCGGGCATGGCGACGGTGAGGCCGAGTTCGAGGCCATAGCCGTTGTCGAGATCGGTCAGCACGGGAAAGGGCAGGCTCAGGCGGGCGCGCAGGCGCCGGCCATAGACGGCCGTATCGGGGACGATCGAGACGATGGACCCGCCCACCTCGCGCACGGCCGCGTCGATATCGGCCAAGGCGGACAGTTCGAGCCAGCAAAACGGACACCAACCGCCCCTGTTGAAACTGACGACCAACGGGCCATCCGCCAGCAACTCGGCCATGGAGGTGGGGCGGCCATCCGTGTCTGACAGCATAAAGGCGGGAAGTGCAGCGCCAATACCGGGGACCTCGGACCCAGCCTTCGCCCTCTCCAGGGTATCGACGAAAGCGTCGTATGCCTCGGCCACAACAGGGCTTCGGGCGCGCGAGGCCGCCGAATAGGCGGCAAGTCGTTCGGCCAGGGGCGCATCAAGAGCGCGAGCGGCCTCAAAGGCCGGATTGCGCGGCGCTTCGTCGTCCATTGCCCGAATTATCCCCAGAATTATCCCAGGTCTCAATTCCGCCGACTATAGCGTTTTTGGCCATAGCGGATGGCTATCAAATCCATTGACCAATGATATTGGAGGCGCGGCGACGAGCGGCATTAGCCTTCCCTCTGTGCCCACGATGGCGTGCGGCACGGAGATCTTCGAGAAGGAGAAAATCATGAAGACTTTCGCACTTGCCGCCGCAGGCGCGGCGATGCTGTTCGCTGGCGCGGCCCAGTCCGCCGATCAGGTGGAATACCAGATCGCGTTCCAATCGAGTTGGACGGCACAGAGCCACCCGCTCGACTATCCGTCGAACGCCCATCATTCGGGCATCGTCGGCACCGCCCATAACCACGGATACAGCTTGTTCGCCGATGCCGCCACCGCGACGCCCGGCCTAGAGGCGCTGGCCGAGCGCGGCGCGCATTCGCCGCTCGATGCCGAGATCAATCAGGCCATCGCGAAGGGCGCAGCGATCGCGCTGTTCGAATCCGGCCCGCTGTTCGGCCCGCCCGGGACGCTGACGGCGACTTTCACGACCGACGATGCCCATCCCTTCGTTTCCGCCGTGGCGATGATCGCGCCGAGCCCGGACTGGTTCACCGGCATCGACAATCTGCCCCTGAAGCATGACGACGAATGGGTCGAGACGGTCACCGTCACGCTGTTCGCCTGGGACGCCGGTACCGACAGCGGCACGACCTATGCCGATGCCGACGCCGACACCATGCCGCGCCAGAATGTGCGGCTCGTCGCAGGGCAGCATTTCTTCGATGACGGCGGATTGAAACCGGTCGGCACCGCGACCGTCACGCGCCTTCACAAGCAAGCCAGCAACTGACGC
>JAQCGR010000207.1 GCA_027619995.1 Pseudomonadota bacterium
TTCGCCGCCGCCGGCTATGAACCCGAGTGATCGAAAAATGCTCTAGCATACCGGGATGGCGCGCGATCTCCTCGATCCAGGGGCAGAGGATATGGGCCTTGGTCTTGATCTTGGCGGTATGGTCGGGCCAGCGCGCGCAGAAGGTTTCGTAGCGGGCGGCATAACCCGCCGCCTCATCCTCATCCAGCGCGCGGATCGGCGCGAGATAGCCGCCTTCCCTGAAATCCGAGATTTGTCGGCTGCTCAAACTGGTCGCCATGGCGGCCTCCCCGAAAGAAGCAGCCGCCACTCTACCCCGTCTCGCCCGCGCGGCAACGGCTCAGGGCGGCCGGCAGGGCGGCGAGTCCGGCGTGGATCTCGCTCGACTCGCCATCGCCGCGCACCGTGTATTCGATTGTCAGCCGATCGCCACCGGCGAGAGCGGTGAGGATCGGCGCGCTGGCCTTCGCATCGGCGCGGCAGCCGGTCACGCCCTTCTTCACGTCCTTACAGGTCCCCGGCGCGAAGCGATGGACCACGGCTCCGTCGATCGAAAGGGTCATGGGCCGGTCCAGTTCCATGCCCGCGACGACCACGATATAGGCCTCGAAGGCATCCTCGGGCCGCTCGATAAGCTTGACCCGGACCGTGTTGCGCATAATCGCGCGCAGGGTGTCCCAGGAGACTTTCGGGTTCTTGCGGACATCGGCCTGGGCCGCGAGCAAGGCGTCGTTGCTGGCATCGGCGGTGCGGCAGCCCTCGGCCCCTTCGACCGCGCCGTCGAAATCGACGATCCAGCGCGTGTCCTCAGCCGCCTCTTCAGCCAAACCCGGCCCGGCCAGCGCCGCGCAGAAAAGAAAAGCCGCGGCGGCGAAGACCCTCAACCGGCCGCGCCGTCGAGCATCCGGTCGAGCCACCAGCGCCGGATGGCGTGGATCTTGTCCTCGACATGATGGACCGGTCCGGCCTCGGCGAAGGGGCCTTCCAAGCCGCGCTGGACGCCTTCGATCATCTCCAGATCCTCGCCCATCACCAGGGCCCAGCGCTTGTAGTAGTTCGCCGCGACCGCTTCGAAATCGGACCGCTCGGTAACCGCTTTAGGGAAGCAGCCGACCTGGACGATCCGGGTGCGATTCGGACCCTCAGGATAGATCTCGAGGAACCACATGCAGTCCTGATGGCAGCTGAACATGCCGGAGGGCAGCATGCAGCCGGAATAGGTGCCCGCATCCTGGCGCAGACCCGCAAGCTGGGGCATATGGCCGAAGCCCTCGTCCCCGTCCATCAGGGCGCGGGTGCCCTCATGCGGCATGAAGAAGCAGACCCGTTCGCCCGGTCCAGCTTCCGGCGAAAGATTGGCCATCTGGCCATCCTGCTGGCCCAGGAAGGCGACCGGCTTGGAATAGATGCTGGCCCGGTGGACATAGGGCGTGTGGTAATATTCGAGGAAGTTCTCGACCATGATCTTCCAGTTGCAGGCCAGGTCGTATTCGACCCGGTAGGTCGGCACCATATTCTCGAAGTCATAGACGCCGAGCCGCTCCGGCAGGTCGCCCAGCCAGGTTGTGAGATCGGGTGCGTCGGGGTCCATGCAGACGAACATGAAGCCGCCCCAGGTTTCCAGCCGCACGGGCTTCAGCCCGTTCTCGCTCTTCTCGAAACCGGCCGATTTCTCCATCCCCGGCGCGCCGCGCAGGCTACCGTCCAAACCATAGACCCAGCCGTGATAGGGGCAGGCGATGCCCCGGCAATTGCCCTCGCCTTCCAGCAACTTGGCGCCCCGGTGGCGGCAGGAATTGGCGAAGGCGCGCAGGCTCCCGTCGCGGTCGCGCAGGATCAGCAGCGGCACGCCGGCATAGTCGATCGCCAGATAGTCGCCCGCCGCCGGGACCCGCTGGACCCGGCCCAGGAAAATCCAGGAGCGCATGAAGATGCGCTCGACCTCGGCCTTGAACCATTCCTCCGAGGTGTAGCAATGGGGCGGCAAGCCCCGCGCGCGCGGGTCCTCGACCGGCAGCCGCGACTTGGCATAGACCGAAGCATCGAACAGCCCGGCCGGGCTTCTCATTCCGTCAGGCATCTATCGCTCCTCCCGCCCATGGACTTCGCCCTTCGACAGGCTCAGGACGAGGGCTCAGAGTGAGGGCCTCATGCTGAGCCTGTCGAAGTATGAGGACCTTGGCGCCGTCTCGCGAGAGCAATACTACGCGGTTTCCACCGGCTTGAAATTGCGAATGAAGGCGTCGATTTCGGCGTCCGCCGCCTCGGCCGGGGCGATCACGGCCATCAAACCGCCGACCGGCAGAACCTCGCCCTCCGCCGCGACCTGGCGGCGCATCACGCCGGCGGCCCGGGCCTCGACCTCGTTGGTGCTCTTCTCGATCTCGATATCGACGATATGCTGGCCGGGCGCGACGGCATCGCCCTCGGCGACCTGCCAGACTGCGACCGTCCCTTCCTCCATGGTCAGGCCGATCTTGGGCATGGTGACGGCTTGGATATCGCTCATTCGGGTGAATCCCTATTTGTCGTTCATGACGGTATGCACGGCCTCGGCGATGCGCGCCGGGCTGGGCACATAGGCGTCCTCGAGCGGGCCGCCGAAGGGCACCGAGGTATGGGGCGGGCTGACCATGCGGGGGGCGGCGCGCAGATCGCGGAAGACCTCCTGCGCGGCCAGGGCCGCGATATCCGTCGCCATGTTGCAACGCGGATAGGCCTCGTCCACCACCACCAGCCGGCCGGTCTTGCGCACGCTCTTCAGGATCGCCTCGCGATCGAGGGGCGAGGTCGTTCGCGGATCGACCACCTCGCAATCGATCCCCTCCGCCGCCAGGGCCTCAGCCGCCTTGGCGGCGAACAGCGCCATGCGGCCGATGGCGACGATGGTGACATCCTTGCCCTCTCGCATGACGCGGGCCTGGCCCAGGGGAATGACGTATTCCTCGTCAGGCACCGGCTCGCGCATACCCAGGGTGGCCTTGTGCTCGAAGAAAAACACCGGATCGTCGTCGCGGATCGCGGCCGCCAGCATCCCCTTGGCCTCATAGGGCGAGGCCGGAATGGCGACCTTGAGGCCCGGAATATGGGTCAGCATCGGATAGAGGCAT
The DNA here is from genome assembly GCA_027619995.1 of Pseudomonadota bacterium. Classification (GTDB taxonomy): domain Bacteria; phylum Pseudomonadota; class Alphaproteobacteria; order CADEGL01; family CADEGL01; genus JABIRQ01. Next base: position 3,090 of record JAQCGR010000207.1, read on the forward strand.
TGCGAATGCTGGGCGCCCGCGCGAAACCCGGCGCCATAGAGACAGCGCACGGTGATCGGCAGGGTCGCCTTGCCGCCGAACATGTATTTGATCTTGGCCATCTGATTGAGAATCTGGTCGAAGGCCACGGCCATGAAATCGACGAACATGATCTCGACCACCGGACGCAACCCGGTCATCGCGGCGCCCGTCGCCGCGCCGACGAAGGCGGCCTCGGTGATCGGGGTGTCGAGCACACGACCCGGGCCAAATTCCTTGATCAGCCCCTTGGTCATGCCGAAGGGGCCGCCCCAGGCCTCTTCCGCCTCGGCCGGTCCGCCGCGCCCGCCGGCGACGTCCTCGCCCATCACGATGACGCGCTCGTCGCGGCGCATTTCCTGCTTCAGCGCCTCGTTGATCGCGGCGCGGAAGGTCTTCGGCTTTGCGGGCGTGCTTGTCGGGGTGTTCATCTGGCCGCCCTAATAGCTGGAATAGACATGATCGGCGAGGGTCTCGACGGCGGGCACCTTCGCCGCCTTCGCCTCCGTCACCGCGCGTTCGATCAGGGCGCCGACCTCCTCATCCACCGCCGCGAAATCGGCCTCCTCCAGCAGGCCCGCCTCGCGCACCCGCGCGACGAAGCGCGTGATCGGGTCGCGTGTCGCACGCACCTCGGCCAATTCCTCCTCGGTGCGATAGGTCTGCGGATCGCCCTCGAAATGACCGTGGAAGCGACGCATCTCGCATTCGATGACGCTGGGCCCCTCGCCCGCCCGAGCGCGCGCCACGGCCTCGCCCGCCGCCTCGCGCACGGCGAAATAATCCGCGCCGTCGACCGTGACCTGGGGAATGCCGAAGCCGTCGGCCCGCTTGGCGATGGAACCACCGGCCGTGGCCCAGCTCGAGGCCGAAGCCTCGCCATAGCCGTTGTTCTCGAAGACGAAGATCGCCGGCAAGTTCCAGACCGCGGCCAGATTCATCGATTCGTAAACCGCGCCCTGGTTGGAGCCGCCATCGCCGGTGAAAGCCACCGCCACCCCGCCCGTCCCCAGGGTCTTGGCCGAGAGCGCCGCGCCGCAGACCAGCGGCGTGCCCGCGCCGACGATGCCGTTGGCGCCCATCATGCCCTTCTCGAGATCGGCGATATGCATGGAGCCGCCCTTGCCCCCGCACAGCCCCGTCTCCTTGCCGTAGATCTCGGCCATCATGCCCGGCACGTCGCAGCCCTTGGCGATGCAATGGCCGTGGCCGCGATGGTTCGAGGCGATATGGTCGCGGTCGCCGAGATGGGCGCAGATGCCCGCGCCGCTCGCCTCCTCGCCGCAATAGAGATGCACGAAACCCGGAATCTCGCCGGTCGCGAACTCGATATGCAGGCGCTCGTCGAACTCGCGCATGGTCTTCATGGCGCGGTAGGCTTCGAGGAGATCCTCGCGGCTCAACTGCACGGCAATTCTCCCTAAGACGGAACGGCGACGATATAACTGAACAGTGGTTCAGTTATATGGGATATCGTAGCAAAAGCAATCGCTCTCGGACAGGCCGGCAACGAACGAAGATTGGAAGACATCGGCGCTTTCCTCTAACTCCGACCCTCGGCTATATCCTTGGCCGCAGATCGCAAACCACGGGGAGAAAAATCCATGTCCGCCATCAAGCTGTTCAAGGCCGGGGATAACGCGTTCAAGCAGGTTCCGGTGGCGACCGGCGCGCTCAACGTCGCGCGCATTGTCGAGGACCCTCTGTCCAACGACCTGGGCGCGGGCATCGTCGAATTCGAAGATATCTCCATCCCCTGGACCCTGAACTACAACGAGGTCTTCTACGTGCTTGAGGGCGAACTGCGCTTCCGCACCGACGAGGGCGTGACCGTGGGCAAGCCGGGCGACCTGATCTTCATCCCCGAGGGCACGACTTTCCGCTACGAAGCGATCGGCAAGGCCCGCGCCTTCTTCGCCCTGGCCGACACGACCAAGCATGAGGAAGAGCGCGCGGTCTTCGAGCAGTCCCTCAAGCAGGTCCGCAAGCCCGAGGCGTAGGGCGGGGCGGCCACGCAGGAATCGGTGGCAAGCGGCGCCGGAACGGCTACACTTTTCGCCATGACCCTGCGCTGTCGTCTCCTCCTGCCACTTCTCGCGAGCGTCTTCCTCGCCGGCTGTCCGTCGACGGGCCAGCGTCCGCTCACGGCCGAGCGCGATGGCGCGGTCGCCCCGGCGGAGACGGGCGGCTGGCTCGCCGATATGCAGACCGGCTGCCAGCTGCGCAGCCCGGACGAAACCATGGGCCTGACCGCGCAATGGACCGGTGCCTGCCTGGACGGCCTGGCCGAGGGCGAGGGTGTGCTCGAATGGTTCCATGACGGCCAGCGCCTCGGCCGCTACGAGGGCGCGTTCCGGCGCGGCTATCGCGAGGGCCTGGCCGTGGTTCGCTGGTATCGCGACGGAGTCGTCGTCGGCAGCCATGAGGGTGAGTTCCAGCAGGGCCGGCGCAACGGCATCGGCGTCTCGGTCGCGCCCAACGGCTTGTATCGGGGCGAGTTCCGCGACGGCCGGCGCGAAGGCCACGGCGTGCTAATCCTGCCCCAGGGGCTCCGCTACGACGGCGCCTTCCGCAACAACCTGATGGACGGCCCCGGCATCCTCGCTTTCGCCGACGGCACACGCTTCGCCGGCCGTTTCGCCGATGGCAAACAGATCGGCGAAGGAACCACGGCCTGGGCCAACGGCGATCTCTTCAGCGGCCCCCACAGCCATGCCCAGCCGGAAGGCCGGGGCAGCTTCACCCCGGCCGGCGGCCTGCCGGAGACGCGGGTCTTCAAGGACGGCAAGCCGGTCGAGGGCTGAGATTTGCCTTCGACCGAAACCCTCCTCCTCTTCACCCTGGCGGCCATCGCCCTCGGCGCTGCGCCGGGGCCGTCCAACCTCTATGTCCTGGGGCGCACGGCGGCGCAGGGGACGGCGGCGGGCGTCGTCTCCTCCCTCGGCCTCGCGGCGGGCGGGATGGTCCATGCCCTCGCGGCCGCGGCCGGCCTCTCGGCCCTGTTCGTTCATTCGCCCGCCGCCTTCGCGGTGGTGAAAATCGCCGGCG
>JAQCGR010000208.1 GCA_027619995.1 Pseudomonadota bacterium
GATTGACGTCGTCGTCATCGATGAAGGCACCGGCCGCCGCACCTGCGGCGCCGCCGATGACGGCGCCAGCCGCCGGATTGCCGCCGGTCAGCGCACTACCGACGGCACCGGCGCCGGCGCCGATACCGGCGCCGCTCAGGGCGCGGTCGCCCTGCGAATTGCCGCAGGCAGCGAGCGTCAGCGCGGCGGCGGCGGAAAGAGCGATGAGCGAACTTCTTGTCAGCGTCTTGGTATTCATGGGACTTCTCCTCGTTTCGGGTTCAAACTCACACCGTCAGCCTCCGGTCTTGCGGATCGGTCATTGACCGATCCGCCCAACTATCTGTTCCTGTCGGGCTACAGGATCCCTCTCTTTCCCGGTCACTATTTCCGTCTAGGACACGACCTGCCAAGTGCCGTCCGGCTGGCGGCACGCGGTGCCGTGCGCGGCTTCGGTCCGGCCGTCGATATAGACCGTCTACGAGAACTCGCGGCAGTAGAGGCCCGCACTGTTCTGGTAGGTCCGCGTCGGCGTGACATTGCCGTAATGGCCGTTGTCCGGATTACGCCAGGTCGTGCTCTGCCCGGTTTGGCCGCTCTCGAGCGACCTGGTCGTCGTCTGGGACGCGTATTGGCGGTCCTGCTGGTCCATATAGCTGCCGGCCGCGCCGCCGAGCAGACCGCCGAGCAGCACGCCGGCCACGATACCGCCGGTTCCGCCGCCCAGGGCCGAACCGATCAGGCCGCCGCCGGCGGCACCCGCCGCGGCGCCGACCGCGGTCTTGGTTCCGACACCGCCGCTTGTGCCGTCCTGCGCGCAAGCGCCGAGGCCAAGGGAGGCGGCAAAGCCAATCGCCAAAGCGAGTTTCGAAATTCCGTTCTTCACCATCGTCGGTTCCTTCACCCTGTTTCAACATGCCCGCACATTCGCGGAGAGCGATGCCGATCACACCCGATCGGCGACATGGACATCGCCCATGACAAGTTGGGCACAAACTGCGGCCAGGGCGTGGCGCGGGCTTTAACGTAGGACAATCCAAGGGGCATTCGTTCATCCCCGACTGTCACGGAAGCCGCTTTCTAATTTATCGTCAGATAGTTAAGTGAAAAGTGACCATTTCGGGGCATGCGCGATTGAACGGGCGGATTGCCTCGCGCCGCAGTCGGGCTGCGGGTGTTCCGCAAGGCCTTGCCATAGCCATGCCCAAGTCGGGCCAACACTTGGCTGCAATTTCCGGCAGGCATCGAGCTCCTTCATTCAATCCAGGGGAGCGTCGATACGATGACCGATAGCAACACCGGGGGGCCCAGGCCGCCCAAAGAATCGCTGCGCCTGGCGCAACCGGCGCCGATGCCGCCCGGTTCGCTTCCGGCCCCGCGCGCTCAGTCGTGGCGGTAGACCGTCAATCGGTCGGTGCCCGATTCGGCCGTCCAGACCTCGCCCGCACGACCGAGCATCTGGCGCACATCGGCATGGCCGCGGGGGATCGGGAAGGATTCGAACCGCTCGGTCGCGGGGTCGAAACGCAGGATGGCATTGGCGCCGAAATCGCTGATCCAGACCATATCCTTCTCGTCGACATAGACGGCATAGTCCGAGGGGTCGTCGCCGGGCAGCGCCCATTCGCGCCATGCCCCGGTGGCCGGATCGAAGCGGGCGAGTTGGCCCGCATTCCATTCGCTGACCCAGAGGATGCCTTTCGAATCCGACCAGACCCGGCGCGCGCCGGCATCTTCCGTCGGCGGGTCGAAGACCTCGACCGCCCCGCTCTCGGGCTCGATCCGGGCGATATAGCTGCCGGCGAGCGAGGAGAACCAGACCTCGCCGTCGGGCCGGTGGTGGATGCCGTAAGGGCCGTATCCGCGCGGCGCATCGAAAACGCGCATGACGCCCGTCTTCGGATCGAGCGATCCGTATATACCGGCTTGGCCGGTGAACCAGAGCCTGCCATCGCCGCCGAAGCTGGCCGTGTTGAGATTGGCCCCCGCCCTGCCCTCGGGGAGCGGATAGGCCGTCACCGTGAGGGAGACGGGATCGACCGAGACGATGGCGTTGAGCCCGCTATCGGTGACCTAGGCCAGACCGTCCGGGCCGAGGATCACGCCATGCGGCTTGGACCCTTCGCCGAGCGGCACCTGTATCGTCTCGCCCGTCTTCGGATCGAGGCGGCCGAGCGCGCCCTGGCGCTGGGCGGTGTACCAGGCGGTGCCGTCGGGCGCGGGCGCCACGTCATGCGGCCGGGCGCCCTCGGGCACGGCAAAGCTTTCGATGCGAACCTCGTTCGCGGATGCGTGCCCAGCGAGGAACAGCAGCGACAACGGCAGAATATGGCGGAGCAGTTTCATCCTGGACCCCCCATCTTCATCCACGCAGAGCGTTTCCGACCCGCCGGCTCCACGCGCCCGGGACAAGCATCGAAACAGCTTTGCCCGGGTTTCGATACGATAGCCTGGGTTTCGATACGATAGGATGATGGGATCGAGCCGCCGACCGGCAACCTTCGGGAAACGACAGGACCAAAGATGCACGGAGTCTCGTGCCCCAAGCGCGACAAGTGCCGCGCCAGACCGCAACGCCTCCCCCCTTCGGCTTGAGGTCAGACGGCGCCCCGTCCCGTCATCGTGATGCTCGCCTTCGTCGCCGGCTGGGTCGACGCCAGCTCCTTCGTCGGGCTCGACCATGTCATGGCGGCCCATATCACCGGCAATCTCGTGATTCTTGCAGGCGCCATCGCCACCGGTTTCCACGACACCGATCTGCTCAAGATCGCGATCCTGCCGATCTTCTTCGTCGCGGTGATGCTGATGACCGTGGTGCACGATCGGTTCATCGCGCTTCACGACGATCCCGCGCGTCACATCCGCGGGCTGCTGGTCATCGAATCGGGCCTGATCGCGGGCACGGGCATCCTCGGCGTGCTGACCACCGTGAACGGATGGGTCCTCGATTTCTGGTTGGCACTTCTGGTCCTGACGCCGGTGACTTTCGGGATGGCGCTGCAGAATGCCCTCCACCGGCTCTATCCGATCGTCGGCCCGGCCACGACCGTGATGACCGGCAACATCACCCAATTCTTCATCGACCGGACGCGGCATCTGGCCGGGCGGAGTTCCCGGTCGCTCATCAACGACATGCCGAAGAGCAACACGCTGCTGCCGATTCTGATCCTGGCCTTCGGCACGGGCTGCGTTCTCGGCGCCCTTGCGACCGTAAATCTGGGCAACGGCTCTTTTCTGGTTCCGGCCATGCTTGTGGTGGCTTCGGCGCCCTTCGCGCGGGAAATCGTCGGGAAATAATCTCCAAAACCGCCCGGCCGGATGGACGGCGAGCGGAGAGACCGAAATGCCGGACGCACTCGTTGCCGGGCGGGGGGCGAATGGCGCGCGACCCCGGCGCGGCGCGGATCGGCCGGTTCGTGCCGCGTTTCAGGGGAACGGCGGGGCCTTCGCCAGCCGGGCCAGGACGGTGAGCGCCTTGCGCTTCAAATCGTCGAAGCGCGCGCGATCGGCCGGCGCCGTCCCCGGCGGACAGTCATAACCCGCGACCTCGCGCAGGATCGCCGTCAGTTCGGCGGACACGGCCAGGGCTTCGGCGTTCAGCTGGGCGACTTCGGCCAGCATCTCCTCGGTCGGCGGCGGCACCGGCGGGATCGGCCCGTCGCGAGCGATCATGTCGGGTTCGCGCAGCAGCAGAAGGACAAGCGCGACCCCGACCGCAACGGCGAGCAACAGAGACAGGGCCAGCCAGCCACGATGGCCGGGTATCGCCCGAATGCCCCCTCGTCGCTCGATCCCCGCCGCTTCGCTCATTCTTCAACCGTTCCGATCCGCAACCCGTTGCACTGCACAATCATCATGCGCCGCTCTACTTGGTCTTGAGCTATCGTAGTTTTCGCGTATCGCTTCCGCAACGAGCCCGCGCAGCAAGGCGTTCAACAGACCACAATGGCCCAAGCACCGATCAGAACGACAGGAGATGCAGGCCACCGCCGGCTTGGCGCGGGGGGCCGCGATGCCGTCGCCGCGCGCGACCAGATCGCGGCGATTCTCCGGAACCGCATCGGTCCCCATGCCGCGGCCCTCTTCGCCGAGGTCGAGACGGTGCCGGATGGTGGCGCCGAATGGCGCAGCGCCGACGGCGAGGCGCTGACCCCCATCGCCGCCCTGCCGGTGGAGCGCGCGGCGAAGCTGCAAGCACGGCATCAGGAAATCGCGGACGAGATCGAATCCCTGGCCGAGCGGATTGCCGGCGAGGGCGATGCCGGGCGGCTCGCAGCCCATATGATGCGCCTCGCCCTGGTCACGCCGGAGGGTTTTTCGGCGCTCCATGCCGCCGGAGACCAGCCGGTCCTGGTGAACTGGGGCCATGCGGCAGAAGGCCAAGACGTTCCAGTCATGGCCGAGACACCTCAACCCGCGCAAACGTCGGCGCCGCCGGTTGCTGCCGAGCCCACGACAATGGCTGCGGCGGCCGGCACCGCGCCTGTCCCCGAACCGGGTGCCGGATCGGGCGGCGCGCCCCTCGGAGAGCCCAGCCGGCACGGCCTCGGTTGGTTGGCCTGGGCCTTGCCGCTCGCCCTGCTGATCGCCCTGGCAATTCTGATCTGGTTGCTGCTCCAGCCCCTGGCACCGGTCGTCGTGGAGCGGGACATGCCCGCCCCGCCGCCGGAGAACCCGGTGCCCGCCGCCCGCGACGGCCTGGCCGCGCTGAAGGCGGAACTGGAGACGGCCAGGGCCTGGCGGGACGAACTGCCCACCCTCTGCGTGCCGATCCCGGAAGCGCGTGTCGAGCCGCCCCTTCCCAAGCCCGAGCCGAAGCCCGCACGGGCACCTGAACCAGAACCGGAAGTTGTCGTCCCCGTCCCCCCGGCCGAGCCGCAACCTGCGCCGCCGCCCCGGCCGCGACCCCAACTGCCCGCCGAGGTGCCCCGGGCCGGCGCGGGCCTGCCGCAGATCGCGGAGCTGCCGTCGCAACCCGCGCCCAAGCCTTCGGTCTGCGAGCCGGGTTGGACGCCAACCCAGCGCCCCGAGGTGATGGTGGTAATCGACGGGTCGGGCAGCATGCGCGAGGGCTTTCCCGGCGCGTCCTCGCGGATCGACGCCGCCAAGGAGTCAATCACGCAGGTCGTCCGGAACCTGCACAAGGACATCAAGACCGGCTTGGTCTCGTTCACCGATTGCAACGAGACCTCGACGCCGAAGAAATACAGCTATGCGGAGCGACCGGAACTGCTGTCCCGGGTGCGCGCCGTATCGCCCACGCGCGGCACCTCGCTCGCCAATTCGATCCGGCGGGCGGGCAACGCGGCCAAGTCGGTCGGCCCGGCCACCGTCATCGTGGTCAGCGACGGCGAGGATACCTGCGGCGGCGATCCCTGCGCCGCGGCCCGCGCCCTCAAGTCCCAGAAGCCACTGTTGACGGTCAATGTCATAGACCTAAGCGGGGCTCGCTCGTCCGTACTACAATGCGTTGCGAACGCAACCGGCGGCCGCGTCTTCGTGCCCAAGAACGCTGTGGAGATAACCCGGGAAATGCAGGAAGCCACGGGCCAACCCGACGCCAGCCAATGCAACTTGTGAACCGATCCGGGAAATGACGATGCGCACCGGCCCCATGCTGACCGAAGACCGGCTGGACAGGTTCGAACCGCTGGGCGCCTTCGGCCAGCCCGTCTACCGGAATCATGTCCAGCTCCAGGCCGCCCTACGCCAGCGGCTGGGCGCAAAATATGCCGACTTCTTCGCCCTGCCGCAGTTCGATTCCCAGGGCAAGACGGTGCGCTGGATTTCGCCCGTCGAGGGCGAGGCCCTGCGCTGGTCCGAGCTTTCCAAGGAGGACCAAGTCGCCCGCTCGCTCGACCTCCAGGTGATGAAGAGCGAGTTCGACACCTATCTGACCGAACTCCGCACCTATCAGAACGAAGGCAAGGAGCCGCGCGGCGCCAAGGCCTTCGTCGCCGTGCTGGAACAGGCCTTGAAGACGCCGAATGACGGGCATCTTTTTTTCGTCGGCGATCAACCGGTCGCGACCTTCTGGGGCTTCAAGGAGATCGACCGGCCGCCCTTCGAGACCTTGACCGCCGCGCCGCGTATCGCCGCCGCGCAGGCCGGCCAGGCCCCCG
>JAQCGR010000007.1 GCA_027619995.1 Pseudomonadota bacterium
GAGACTGACGGCGAATATTTTCTCGACGCTTCGGATCGCCTCGGGGGTCGAGAAGATCACCACCCGGTCGCGCGCCTTGATCGCGGTATCGGGCCGCGGCAACATGACTTGGCCGTCGCGCAGGATCGCGCCGACGATGATGCCCTTGGGCAGGCGAGCCTTGGCCAGGGGCACGCCGACCAGGCTGGAGGTCTCCAGCGCCTCGGCCTCGATCACCTCGCCGACTCCTTTGCGCAGGGAATGCACCGCCCGGATACGGCCCCGGCGGACATGCTGGAGGATGGTCGAAACGGTGATCTCCTGGGGCACGACGACGACATCCACACCCAGGGTCGTGATCAGCGATTCGAAGGTCATATTGTTGACCAGGGTCAGGGCGCGGCGGGCACCATAGCGCTTGGCCAGCAGCGAGCAGAGGATATTGACCTCGTCGTCGTTGGTGACCGCGACGATGGCCTCCGCCGAACTGACATTGGCCTCCTCGAGGATCTCCGGATCCAGGGCGTCGCCGTGGATCACGACGGTCTGGCTCAGGCTCTGGGCTGCGTATTCCGCCCGCGCCTTGCTGTGCTCGATGACCTTGGCGGTGACGCCGGGATGGGCGTCTGTCTCCAGTTCCTGGGCGAGGTAGAGGCCGATGTTGCCGCCGCCGACGACGATCACCCGGCGCGCCTCGCTCTCCTCATGGCCGAAGGCCGCCATGCCGCGCGCGACATGGTCGTTATCGACCGCGAAATAGACGTCGTCGCCGGTCAGCATCTGATCGTCGCCTCGGGGCACGATGACCTTCTCGGCGCGGATGATCGCGACAATCGTGATGTTGAGTTCCGGAAACAGGTCGGTCAGCTGGCGCAACGGGGTGTTGATGATCGGGCAGTCGTCGGTGATATGGACCCCGATCACCCGTACCCTGCCATCGGCCAGGGGCACCGAATCGAAGGCTCCGGGAACCTGGAGCCGGCGGCCGATCGCCCGCGCCACTTCGATTTCAGGCGAGATGATGACGTCGATCGGCAGATGATGGCGGCTGAACAGATCCGCCCAGATCGGCTGCAGATAGGTCTGGGAGCGGACACGCGCGATCTTGGTCGGCACGTCGAACAGCGAATGGGCGACCTGGCAGGCCACCATGTTCACCTCGTCCGCGTAGGTCACGGCGATCAGCATGTCGGTATCGCGCGCGCCGGCCCGTTCGAGCACGCTGGGATGCGAGGCGTAGCCCACGATTCCGCGCACATCGATGGAATCGCTGATCTTGCGGACGAGATCCTGGTTCTGGTCGATGACCGTGACTTCGTTATCCTCGGTCGCCAGATGACGCGCGATATTGGAGCCGACCTGGCCCGCACCGCATACGATAACCTTCATTCACGTCGCTCCGCCAAAGTCTGACCGCAAAGCATGGTCGCAACGCATGATCAGGGGCATGGTCAAAGGCTTGCCCCTGGGGCCGTATAGACCGGCTACGGCCTACTCCCCGCCCCCGACAGCGTCAAGCCGCGGTTTCCTATTCCTCGCCGTCAGGCCCGCGCGTGGATCCGGCCACGCCGAGATTCTTGAGCTTACGGTGGAGCGCCGAACGCTCCATGCCGACGAAGCTGGCGGTGCGGGAGACATTGCCTCCGAAACGCGTGATCTGGGCCAGCAGATACTCGCGCTCAAAAATTTCGCGCGCCTCGCGCAGGGGCAGGCCCATGATCTCGCCCGAACGGTCGCCGTTCAACGCCGGCGGCGCGGTCGAGCCGATCTCCGGCGGCAGCATATCGGCCCGAATCGGCGTTCCCGCCTCGCCCGGACTCATGATCAGCAGCCAGTCCGCGACATTGCGCAACTGACGAACATTGCCCGGCCAGTCATAAGCCTGCAGCGCGGCGAGGGCATCCTCGCCCACAGCACGAGGCTGGATGCCCGAAACCTCTGAGGAACGCTTGATGAAATGCTGGGCCAGCGCGGGGATGTCGTCGCGCCGCTCGCGCAAGGACGGCACCTGGATCGGCACCACGTTCAGGCGGTAGTAGAGGTCCTCGCGAAACCGGCCGGCTTCGATTTCCGCCGTCAGGCTACGGCTGGTGGTCGCGACCACGCGCACGTTCACCTCTACCCGCGGCCCCCCCCCGCCCATGCGCTCGAAAGTCTGTTCCTGCAGCACGCGCAAGATCTTGCCCTGGGTCTCCAGCGGCATATCGGCGACCTCGTCGAGCAGCATCGTGCCGTTATGCGCCCGCTCGAACGCACCGACCTTGCCTTGTCCCGAAGTGCCATTCGCCGCGGCCTGCACGCCGAACAGCTCCGACCCCATGCGGTCGGGCTCCATATTCGCGCAATTCAGCACGACAAAGGCGCCGTCCGCCCGGCGTGACTGGTCGTGAATCAGCCGCGCGACGACCTCCTTGCCGACTCCCGCCTGGCCCGTGATGAGGACCCGGCTGCTGGTCGGCGCGACGCGGTCGATCGCCTGGCGGATCTGCTGGACAGCGTTCGACTGGCCGATCAGTTCGGTCGACGAGCCGGCCCGCAGGCGCAGTTCCGCATTCTCGCGGCGCAGATCCGCTGCCTCCATCGCACGCTCGATCAGCAGCAGCAGGCGGTCGGTCTTGAACGGCTTCTCGATGAAATCGTAGGCGCCGCGCTTGATGGCCGAAACCGCCGTTTCGATATTGCCGTGGCCGCTGATCATGACCACCGGCAGGTCCGGATGATCGGCCTTGATGCGGTCGAGCACTTCGAGCCCGTCGAGGCGACTGCCCTGGAGCCAGATATCGAGAATCACCAGATTGGGTCGACGGACGGCGACGCTCTGCAGCGCCGCATCACTGTCAGCGGCCTCGCGCGGCTCATAGCCCTCGTCCACCAGAATGGCGGCTGTGAGCGAACGGATGTCCGATTCGTCGTCGACGATCAGAATGTCACGTGACATAGGGTGCGATCTTACTTTTACGTTCGGATTGTTCTTCTCGACGGCGCTCGTCCGTCGCCGCTTTTTTGCCCCCGACGTCGAATACCAGGCGAACCTGCGCCCCGCCCCCGGGCCGGTCCTCCAGGATCAAATCCCCTGCATGATCTTCCATGATTTTCTTGACGATGGCCAGACCCAGGCCCGTGCCCTTCGTCCGCGTCGTGACATAGGGCTCGGTCAGCCGGTCGCGTTCGTCGACGGGCAGGCCCCGCCCGTTGTCCCGCACGACGATTTCGATATCCCCTTCCTCCGCCACCACACCCAGTTCGATCATCCCCTTGGGCCGGTCCTCGTCCGGCAATTCCCGCCCCTGGATCGAATCCGCCGCGTTCTGAAGCAGGTTGGTCAGGGCCTGCGTGATCTGGCGCCGGTCGCAACGCACGGTCACCTCGGCATCCGCGCCGGTGATGGTATAGGCGATCTCTGGATTGGCCGTGCGCTGGAGGAAGAACGCGTCACGGCAAACTTCGCCCAGATTCTCGATCTTCATCACCGGCGCCGGCATCCGGGCGAAGGCCGAGAATTCGTCGACCATCCGGCCGATATCGCCGACCTGGCGGACGATCGTGTCCGTGCAGGCGACGAAGGTTTCCTTGTCGCTCGTGATCTCGCCCAGATACTTGCGCTTCAACCTTTCAGCGGAAAGCTGGATCGGGGTCAGCGGATTTTTGATCTCATGGGCGATGCGCCGCGCGACATCGGCCCAGGCCGCCTTGCGCTGGGCCGAAAGAAGCTCCGAGATATCGTCGAAGGTCACGACATAACCGACGATATCGCCCGCCGACCGCTCCACGGTGGCGCGTGCCAGGAAGGTCCGGGCGCGGCCCGCGCGCTCGACCTTGATCTGCGCCTCCGAGAATCCCTGGCTGCGTTGACGGGCGAGGCGGATAAGCTCGCGGAACTCGGGCACGACTTCGTTCAGCGGCTTGCCGATCTCGCCCTCGATCTCCATCGAAAGCAGGGTCGAAGCCGAGCGGTTTGGCAGGTTGATCCGCGCATCTCGGTCGAGTCCAATCACCCCGGCAGACACGCCGCCCAGGACGGCCTCGGTGAAGCGCCGGCGCAGATCGAGCTGCTGATTGGCTTCGACGAGTTCCTGGCGCTGGGTCTCCAACTGGCTGGTCATCCGATTGAAAGCCCGGCTCAGGGTGCCGAGTTCATCCTCGGGTACGCTCTCGATCACCCGGGCGGAAAGATCGCCGCCGCGCACCCGTTCCGCCGCTTCGATCAGCGCGCTGACCGGCCGGGCGAGCTGTGTCGCGAAGGTCAACCCGACCCAGACGGCGGCAAGCAGGAGAAGCAGGGCGAGGACGGTAAACATCATCGCGAAATTGATCTGCAGGTCCCAGCGCGTTTCCTCGAGATCGACGTAGGCGGCGACCGCCTCCTGTGTGCGTTGGACGTGATTGATCACGCTGGCATCGACGAAACGCCCGACATACAGGAAGGTATCGACCAGCCGGTCCAGGCGAACCAGCGCGCGCACCCGGTCCTCGGAATCGTTGGTCATGACGGCGACTTCGCCCTCGCGGGCCTTGTCCAACGCCCAGCCCGGGACTGGGTCGAATTCCAGCGCAAAGCTGAGGCCGGAGCGGGAGATGACCTGCGTGCTGCCGTCGATGATCACCGCTTCCGGCAGGCCGCGCAGCGAAGCATGGGCCGACAGCACGCGATCGAGCAGGTCGCGGTCGTTCCAGATCACCGGATTTTCGCGGATCAGGTCATGGGCCATGGCCAATACATCGGCGCGGATCGTCTGCTGGTGCTCGCCCAGATAGGCATCGGCGACCGCCAGGGATTCGCTCAATGCCGTCCGCACCCGATCGCTGAACCAGGCCTGCACGCCGAAATTCAGGAACAGGACCGATGCGACGGCGACGACGATGGCCGGGGTCACGGCCACGATGCTGAACAGCATGACCAAGCGGATATGCAGGCGCGCGCCCGCCAAGCCCCGCCGCCGCTCCGTCCAGACCTGGACGATGCGCCGCGCCACCACGGCGCCCAGCGCGAGCAGGATGACCAGATCGATATTGAGGAGAATCAGAACGATAGACTGATCGGGAGCCGACGGCTGGGTCAGCGCGATATAAGTCGCGATCCCGGAGATGCCGGCCGCGATTGTCAGGGCATAGGCAAGCTTGCGGGCCAGATGGGTGCGCACGGCCCAGGCCTGAAGCCGAAGCCCGCGCTTCGAGATGCCGGACGGCACCACAATCTCGCTGTCGGGTCGGGAATCGGCGCTCATACCCTCATCCGTCATTCGGCGAAGTGCGTCCCCCGACGCGCGCGCCGCTCTGCGCCCCATCGGATCATTTTAGGCCCCGCGAAACTTCGATGTCCAATTCCTGCAGTTTCTTGCGCAGGGTGTTGCGATTGATTCCCAGCATATGCGCGGCGCGCAGCTGATTGCCGGCGGTCGCCGCGAGGCTCAGGCTCAACAGGGGCCGCTCAATCTCGCGCAGGATGCGCTTGTAGACTCCGGCCGGCGGCAAGGCCCCGCTATGGGCCTCGAAATAGGCCCGGACATGCCGCTCGACCGCCGCGCTCAGGCTGTCACCATCGTCGGGTGGGTCGGTCGTGGCGCTCCGCTGGCCATCGGCGAGGGCTTCACGCACCGCCCCCGCGCCGATCACCGCCTCCGCGCGCAGGGCGGCAAGGCGATAGATCAGGTTCTCCAATTCGCGCACATTGCCCGGCCAGTCCTGCACCGCCAGCACCGCCAGCGCATTGGCATCGAGACTCTTGCGCGGCAGCCCACGTTCGACCGCGCGGTTGAGGAAATGGCGCGCCAGTTCGGCGATGTCGCCCTGCCGCTCGCGCAAGGGTGGCAGGCGTAACGGCACGACGTTGAGGCGGTAGAAAAGATCCTCGCGGAAGCCGCCCGCGCGGATTCGGTCGCCCAGGTCGCGATGGGTCGCCGCGATGATCCGCACATCGGTGCGGACGGCGCCGCGCCCGCCGACCGGCACGAATTCGCCCTCCTGCAGCACGCGCAGCAGCCGGGTCTGGGCGTCTAGCGGCATGTCGCCGATCTCGTCGAGGAACAGGGTGCCGCCCTGGGCCTGGGCGAAGCGGCCGACATGGCGCGCGGCGGCGCCGGTAAACGCACCCTTCTCATGGCCGAACAACTCGCTCTCGATCAGCTCGCGCGGGATCGCCGCCATGTTGATCGCCGTGAAAGGACCGGCCCGGCGCGGACCCAGATCGTGGATGGCGCGCGCGACGATCTCCTTGCCCGTTCCCGATTCGCCCGTGATCATCACCGTCAACTCGGTGCCCACCAGCCGCGCGATCACGCGGTAGACGTCCTGCATCGCCGGGCAGCGTCCGATCAGCGGCAGGGCCGGCATTTCGTCCGCGCTCGCCAGGTCGGGGTCGCCCAGGACGCGCGCCCTGTCCTCGGCCGCCGCCGCCGCGCGTTGGGCCGGGCCGGCCAAGGCTCGCTCGACTGTCTCGATCACGTCGGTCAGATCGAAAGGCTTTGGCAGGTAGTCGAAAGCGCCGCGTTCCGTCGCCTCGACGGCCGTCATCAGGGTGTTGCGCGCGCTCATCACGATGACCGGCAGTTCCGGACGCGTGGCGCGGATGCGCTCGACCAGATCCAGGCCGTTGCCGTCCGGCAGCACGACATCCGTGATGACGAGATCGCCCTCGCCCGCCGCAACCCAGCCCGCCACCGTTGCAACGTCGGCCGCCATGCGCACGATATGTCCGGCGCGCCCCAGGGCATGGCCCAGCACGGTCCGGATACCCCGGTCGTCATCCGCGACGAGAATGGTTGCTCCGCTCATCGCCATTCCTCCGGCGCGCTCTCCGGCGCGCCATGCACGGGCAGTCGGATCGTAAAGACGGTCTCGCCCGGCCGACTGTCGAAATCGACCGCCCCCCCGTGGTCTCCGATGACCTTGGCGACCAGGGCGAGGCCCAGGCCCGAGCCGTCGGACTTGCTCGTCACGAAAGGATCGAAAAGGCTCGCCCGCACCGCTTCGGGAACACCGATCCCGTTGTCGATCACCCGCAAGGTCAGAGGCAGATGAACCCGCTCCCCGGTCGGGCCGGACACGCGAACGCCATGTTCATAGGCCGTTTCAAGACGAATCGTGCCGCCCGCCTCGCCACTCGCCTCGGCCGCGTTCTTGACCAGATTGAGCACGGCCTGGATCAGCAGGTCGCGATCACCCCGGACGGGGGGCAGCGATGGGTCATAGGCATCGACGAAGCGCAGGTGGCTGGCGAAACCGGATTCGGCGATGTGCCGCACATGCTCCGTCACGTCATGGATATTGACCGCGTTCTGGCGCGGCAGGCGTGCGCCGGAGACGGCCTCGACCCGGTCGACCAGGGCCACGATACGGTCGACTTCCTCCCGGATCAAGCGAGTCAGCGCCTTGTCTTCCTCGTCCAAGCCCTGCTCGACGAGCTGGGCCGCGCCGCGGATGCCCGATAGCGGATTCTTGACCTCATGGGCGAGCATGGCGGCGAGGCCGGAAATCGAGCGTGCCGCGTGGCGATGCTGAAGACGTTCGTCCAGCCGCCGCACCCCGGCCGCCTGTTCGAGCGAAACCACCGCCGCGCCCGGGCGCTCGGCAATCGGTGCAACATGCAGATTGACCAGGCGCCGTCCGGTCCAGGGCGTGTCGATGACCAGATCGTATTCGGCGAGGCTGCCGCCGGCGGCGACGGCATGATCGATCAATGCCCGGATCGAGCTGTCGGCAGGCAGGAATTCGTCCAGCGAACGGCCGATCATGCGGCCGATCGAAACATTGAAAAACTGCTCGGCCGCCGCATTGCCGTAGGACAGCCTGCCGTCGGGTTCGAGAGCCAGCACGGGCGCGGCCAGGGACGAGAGAATCGAATCGCCGCTCTGCATCTCCGGCTCGGAAGCCAATTGCACGGGACGGATCGGCGCGGGCGCTGTCACGCGGCGTCCCGCTCCTCTTCCGCGCCGAAGAAGGCGCGGACCTCCGCGCGCACCGCCTCGGGCTCGGTCAGGCGATTGACCCGCTCGCGGAAGGCCGCCGCATCGCGCAGCCCCCGGGCATACCAGGCCAGATGCTTGCGCGACGCGCGCAGCCCCTTGAAAGCCCCGTGATGGATCAGCATCGCCTCGAAATGCTCAAGCGCAACCGCGCCGCGCGCCGCCGGCGATGGATCGACCGGCGCTTCGCCCTGGCGGAGATAGCGCGCGACCTGGGCCGGAAACCACGGCCGGCCATAGGCGCCGCGCCCGATCATCACGCCATCCGCGCCGGATTCGGCCAGACAGCGCGCGGCATCCTCCACCGTGTCGATATCGCCATTGGCGATCACGGGGATCGACACCGCCGCCTTGACCCGCCGGATAAAGGACCAGTCGGCCCGGCCCTCGAAAAACTGGTCCCGGGTCCGGCCATGCACCGTGATCGCCTGGATGCCGCAGGCTTCGGCGATACGGGCCAGATTGGGCGCATTGCGATTGGCCATGTCCCAGCCGAGCCGCATCTTGAGCGTCACCGGAAGGCTCACGGCGCCCACCGTCGCCTCCAGAATTCGCGCGGCGTGGATTTCGTCCCGCATGAGGGCCGAGCCGGCATGTTTGTTTACGATCTTCTTCACCGGGCAACCGAAATTGATATCGATGATCGCTGCCCCGCGATCCTCGTTCAGCTTGGCCGCCTCGCCCATGATTTCCGGCTCGTGACCCGCCAACTGGACGGATGTCGGCCGCTCCTCTGTCCCGGCGGCAAGCTTATGGGATTCCATGGTCTGCCGGATCACCGATTGGGACGCGATCATCTCTGTCACGTCCAATCCCACGCCATAACGCCGCACCAACCGACGGAACGGCAGGTCCGTGACCCCCGACATGGGGGCAAGCACCACCGGGTCGCTCAGAGTGACGGGGCCGATAGAAATGCTCATTTCGTAGGCACTAAATTCCACTGCTTGGAAATTGGGCACACCATAGCGACGGGACTCATCGCGGTAAACGCCGCTTTTGGCCCGTGGCATGGGACTCCGCCTCATGGTAAGGGACTAGTCCAGCGTCGCCGGCCCCGCCGATTGCCGGCATCGAGTATCTCCAAGAGATTGGCCATGACCCGCACCGTCGCCCTGATCGTCGCCGCCGGCCGCGGCACCCGCTTCGGCGGCCCCGTGCCCAAGCAATACCGCGCCCTGGGCGGGCGGGCGGTGCTGGCCCGAACGATCGCCGCCTTCCGCGACCATCCGGCCATCGACGCCGTGCGCGTCGTGATCCATCCAGACGACCGCGCGCGCTTCGACGCGGCGGTCGCGGGCCTTGACCCGCTGCCGTCGGTCGACGGCGGCGCCAGTCGCCAGGATTCCGTGCGTCTGGGTCTGGAAAGCCTGGCCGGGGATGCGCCGGATCTGGTGCTGATCCACGACGCCGCCCGGCCCTTTCTGGACGCCGCCGCCATCGACCGGGTGATCGCGGCCCTGTCCGAGGCCGAGGGCGCGATTGCCGCCCTGGCCGTCACCGACACGATCAAGCGCCAGGACGAGGACGGTAACAGTGCGGGCACCGTCGATCGTACCGGGCTCTGGCGCGCCCAGACGCCGCAGGGCTTCCGTTTTCCGGCGATTCTGGCCGCCCATCGGTCGGCCCCGGCCGAGGGTCTGACCGACGATGCGGCTGTCGCCGAACTGGCCGGCCTGTCGGTGCGGCTCGTTCCCGGCGACGAACGCAATTTCAAGATCACCACCGAAGCCGATCTGATCCGGGCGGAGGCCATGTTGACCGACTCACCGCAATCCGCCCCCCCGGCCTGGGAATTCCGCACCGGGATGGGTTACGACGTCCATCGCTTCGGCCCCGGCGACCGGGTCTGGCTCTGCGGCGTGGAACTGGCTCATGACCACGGCCTCGTCGGCCATTCCGACGCGGATGTCGGGCTTCATGCCCTGACCGACGCCATCCTGGGCGCGATCGGGGCAGGCGATATCGGCCATCATTTCCCGCCCTCCGACCCGCAATGGAAGGGCGCGCCCTCGGATCTGTTCCTGGCCCATGCCGGGCGCCTGGTCGCCGAACGGGGCGGTTCAATCGCCCAGCTCGACGTCACCCTGATCTGCGAGAAGCCCAAGATCGGCCCCTACCGGACCGCCATGGTGGCCCGCGTCGGCGAGATACTCGGCCTGGCCCCGGATCGGGTCAGCGTGAAGGCTACCACCACCGAACGCCTGGGCTTCGCCGGGCGCGGCGAGGGCATGGCCGCCCAGGCCATCGCCACCGTCCGCCTGCCCGCCGACGGCACGGGTTGAGCCGGTGAACGGGCCCGTCCGCCGCGATCTGTCCTGGTGGGCCGCCACCTGGTTCGGCTCGGGCGCATTGCCCAAGGCGCCCGGAACCTGGGGCTCCCTCGCCGCCCTGCCCTTCGCTTGGATCATTCAGACCGGCCTCGGACCGGTCGCCTTGGTCGCGGCGGCCCTGGTCGTGTTCTTCCTTGGCATCTGGGTGTCGGAGCATACGGCGCGCGACATGGGCCATTCCGATCCGGGCCAGATCGTGATCGACGAAGTTGCCGCCCAATGGCTGGTCCTCGCCGTCGTGCCGGCGAGTTGGCAGAGCTACCTCGCCGGCTTTGTCCTGTTCCGGCTGTTCGATATCCTGAAGCCCTGGCCGATCCGCCAGATCGAACGCCGGCTCGGCGGCGGCTTTGGCATCATGGCCGACGATATCCTGGCGGCGATCTATGCCGCGCCCTTCCTCATCACCCTTTCTTGGTTTAAGATTATTTTATGAATACCAATATATTACATGGTCTTGTTAAGGAAGTACTTGAGCAATACAGAGAGGCTCATCTGCGCATCGCGACGGCGGAATCCTGCACCGGCGGGATGATCGCCGCGGCCCTGACCGCCGTCGCCGGCTCCTCGGATGTCTTCGAACGCGGCTTCGTGACTTATTCCAACGAGGCCAAGGCCGAACTGCTGGGCATTCCCATAGCCCTCATCATTGCGCATGGCGCGGTAAGTGAACCGGTCGCCCGAGCGATGGCGGAGGGCGCCCTCGCCCATTCGGCCGCCGAGGTCGCGGTCAGCGTAACGGGCGTCGCCGGCCCCGGCGGCGGGAGTCCGGCCAAACCCGTGGGCCTGGTCTTCATCGGCGCCGCGGGCGGCGGCGATGCAACAGTGGTCGAGCGCCATATCTTCACCGGCGATCGCGACTCGGTTCGCCTCGCCTCCGCGCGGGCCGCCCTCGATCTGCTTTCCCGTCGGGTCGGTTGAGTCTCGGCCCAGACCTATGACCATGACGGATATACCGGGCCGCGCGGTCCTTTGGTCTTGCCTGAGCGCCGTTGGCCTCTTCGCCCTCGGCGGCGGGATCTTCTATGGGATCGGGGAATGGCGCGCCGAACCCCTCAGCCCCTTGGTCAGCCTTCTCTGCGGTTTCGCCATCGAGGTCGTCGCCCTCGTCCTGCCGCTCTACCTCTTTGTCGTCCGGCGCCATTGGCGCGGTTGGGCGGCCCTGGGATTCGTGCCGACGCGATTCGGGGCCGTCGCCCTCGCCCTCCTGGCCTGGATCGTCGCCATGCCCCTGATCGGTTTCGCCGAGGAGGCCTTCAGTGCCTGGCTCGACCTCGGCGACCGCAATCCGCAATTCGACTCGATCGGCGATTTGCTCGGCAGCCCGATTATGCTCGGCGTCGCAATCCTCGCGATCGGCGTGATCGTGCCCATCGCCGAGGAGGCCTTCTTTCGCGGGTTGCTCTTCGGCTGGCTGCGCGGCCGCCTGGGGCTGGCCGCGGGCGTGCTGCTGAGTTCGCTGCTGTTCAGCGTGGTGCATGTCTTCGACGTCGTGCTGCTGCCGGTTTTCCTGCTCGGCATCCTCTTCGCCGTGATCTACACCCTGAGCAAGAGCCTATGGCCGGCCATCATCGCCCATGGCACGCACAACACGCTCCAGCTCGCTTGGCTCTATGCGGCGGTGAATTACGACTTTCCCCTGCCCGGCTTCAACGCTTAGGCGCGACGCCGCCTGGCCCGTAGAGAACTTTCGCGCGCGTCTCGAAGGCGGCGACCATGCGGCGCACGGCTTCGTGGAAGAACGCCCCGATCACGGCCTGCAACATGCGCGAGCGGAACTCGAAATCGACATAGAAGCCGATCACCGTGCCGCCATCCGGGGACGATTCGAATATCCAGTGGTTTTCCATGTATTTGAACGGGCCGTCGGCATAGCGCACGTCGATCCGGTTCGGCCGCTCGAGAATGACGCGCGAAGTGAACCGCTCGCGGATCATCTTGAAGCCAATCACCAGATCGGCCTGGATGACATCGCCCTCCCGCTCTCGGATGCGCGCGGCCACGCACCAGGGCAGGAATTCAGGATAGGATTCGATATCCGCGACCAGTTCGAAAAGCTGGTCCTGCGTATAGGGCAGATTACGCCTCTCGGCATGGCTGGGCATACGCCGGTCAGGCGTTCGCGGCGAGCTTGGCGTCCCGGGCCGCGCGCAGGCGCGCGAAATCGTCGCCCGCCAGATAGGAGGAGCGGGTCAGGGGAGAGGCCGAAACCATCAGGAAGCCCTTGCCATATGCCATTTTCTCAAAGGCCTGGAACTCCTCCGGCGGCACGAAGCGCTTGACCTCGTGATGGCGCGGCGTCGGCTGCAGATACTGGCCGATGGTCAGGAAATCGATATCGGCGGCGCGCATGTCGTCCATCACCTGATGAACCTCGCCCCGGTCCTCGCCCAGCCCAACCATCATGCCGGATTTGGTGAAGATGGAGGGGTCGAGCCGCTTGACCCCGTCGAGCAGGCGCAAGGAATGGAAATACCGCGCGCCCGGCCGCACCGTGGCGTAGAGGCGCGGCACGGTCTCCAGATTGTGGTTGAAGACATCGGGCCGGGCCTCGACGACGATCTCTAGCGCCCCCTCCTTGCGCAGGAAATCCGGGGTCAGCACCTCGATGGTGGTCTCCGGCGAGCGTTCGCGGATCGCCCGGATCACCTTGGCGAACTGATCCGCCCCGCCATCGGGCAGATCGTCGCGGTCGACCGAGGTGATAACGACATGGGCCAGGCCCAGTTCCGCCACCGCCTCGGCCGTGTTCAGCACTTCATGCGGATTGACCGCGCCGGGGATGCCCGTCTTGACGTTGCAGAAGGCGCAGGCTCGCGTGCAGGTATCGCCAAGGATCATCACCGTGGCGTGCTTCTGGGCCCAGCAGGTGCCGATATTGGGGCAGCCCGCCTCCTCGCAGACCGTGGCGAGGCCCAGGCGGCGCATCAGCTTGCGCGTCTCGAAATACTGCGGATCGGTCGGCGCCTTGACCCGAATCCAGGCCGGCTTGCGCTTAATCTCCGTCGCCGGCCGGTGGGCCTTCTCGGGATGGCGCGGCGCCGCGTCGCCCGCGGCCCTCGGAAACTCTTTTATATCGTTTGGCACGGGCTAGAAATGGATGGCGCGGCCGTAGGCGTCAAGCACCGACTCATGCATCATCTCCGAGAGGGTCGGATGCGGGAAGACGCTGTGCATCAGTTCCTGCTCCGTCGTCTCCAGGGTCATGGCTACGCCGTAGCCCTGGATCAGCTCGGTCACCTCGGCCCCGATCATATGGGCGCCCAGCAATTCGCCCGTCTTTTCGTCGAAGATCGTCTTGACCATGCCCTCGACCTCGCCCAGGGCAATGGCCTTGCCGTTGCCCTGGAAGGGAAAGCGCCCGACCTTGACCTTGCGCCCGCCCTCCTTGGCCGCCGCCTCGGTCAGGCCGACGCTGGCCACCTGGGGCTGGCAATAGGTGCAGCCGGGGATGCGCCGCTTGTCGATCGGATGTAACCCCTTCACCCCGGCGATGCGCTCAGCCACCAACACGCCTTCGTGGCTCGCCTTATGGGCCAGCCAGGGTGCGCCGGCCACGTCGCCGATGGCGTAGACGCCGGGCTCGCCCGTCTCCAGCCATTCGTTGGTGACGATATGACCCTTCTCGACCTTCGCCTTGCTGCCCTCCAGGCCCAGATCCTCGACATTGCCGGTGATGCCGACGGCCAGGATGACCCGGTCGTATTCCTTGGTCTCGGTCTTGCCGCCGACTTCGATGGTGGCCTTTACCGAATCCTTGCCGGCGGCCAGCTTCGAGACCTTGGCCTCGGTATGAATGGTCATGCCCTGGGCCTTGAAGGCCTTCAACGCGAAGGCCGAAATCTCCTCGTCCTCGACCGGCAGGATGCGCGGCAGGACCTCAACCACCGTCACCTCCGCGCCCATCGTCCGATAGAAGCTCGCGAATTCGATGCCGATAGCGCCCGAGCCGATGACCAGCAGGCTCTTGGGCATGGCCTCCGGAACCATCGCTTCCTTGTAGGTCCAGATCAGCTTGCCGTCGGGCTCCAGCCCCGGCAGGGCCCGTGCCCGCGCGCCTGTGGCCAGGATGATGTTCTTGGCGCTCAGGCTGGCGACCTCCTTGCCGTCCTTGGTCACGACGACCTTCCCTTTGCCCGCCAGCTTGCCGGTGCCGTCGATCACCTCGACCTTGTTCTTCTTCAGCAGATGCGTGACGCCGTTGTTGAGGCGCCGCGCGACGGTGCGCGAGCGCTTGACCACGGCTGCCATGTCGAAGCCGACATTCTCGGCCTTCAGCCCGTAATCCTTGGCGTTCTGCATGTAGTGATAGATTTCCGAGGTGCGCAGCAGGGCCTTGGTCGGGATGCAGCCCCAGTTCAGGCAGATGCCGCCCAGATGCTCGCGCTCGACCACAACGGTCTTGAGCCCCAGCTGCGCCGCGCGGATCGCCGCGACATAGCCGCCGGGGCCGCCGCCGAGCACGATCAGGTCGAAAGTCTTGTCAGCCATGTGTCCGTTCCGTTTTTCTGGCTTTCATATTGGCAACGGCTCCTCATCCTGAGGAGCGCGCGCAGCGCGCGTCTCGAAGGATGATTGGCACACCGCTCCCCTTCCCTAAAGCAGCATCGTCAGCGGATCCTCGATCAGGCGCTTGAAGGCCTGCATCAGCTGGGCGCCGACCGCCCCGTCGATGGACCGATGATCGACCGACAGGGTGCAGCTCATCACCGTGGCGATCGCCAGGGCGCCGTTCTTGACCACCGGCCGCTGCTCGCCCGCGCCCACGGCCAGGATCGCGCCCTGGCCCGGGTTGATCACCGCGCTGAACTCGCGCACGCCGAACATGCCCAGGTTGGACACCGTGAAGGTGCCGCCCTGGTATTCCTCCGGCGCCAGCTTGCCGGCCCGCGCCCGTTCGGCGAGATCCTTCGTCTCGCGCGAGATCGCGGCCAGGCCCTTGCCGCTGGCGTCGCGGATCACCGGGGTGATCAACCCGTCGTCCAAGGCGACCGCCACGGAGACATCGGCGCGCGAGAAGCGGCGCGTCGCCGTCTCGGTCCAGGTCGCATTGGCGGCCGGCACTTTGAGCAGGGCCAGGGCGGCCGCGCGGACGACGAAATCGTTGACCGAAATCCGGTAGGCGTCCGGCCCGTCCTTCGGTGCGCGGGCGTTCAATGCCTTGCGCGTCTCCAGCAGCGCATCGATCTCGCAATCCATCGTCACGTAGAAATGCGGCGCTGTCTGCTTCGATTCGGCCATGCGCTTGGCGATCACCTTGCGCATACCCGAATGGGGAATCTCCTCATAGGCCGGGAGCAAATCGTCCGGCAATGTCGGCGATTTCGCCGCCGGTGCGGGCGCGCTGGGCTTGGCCGCCGCAGCGTCCTGCCGGGCAGGCTGGGCAGCGGACGCCGCCTGGGCCTTGCCGTCGCCCCGGATCATGGCCTCGATATCGGCCTTCACGACCCGTCTATGCGGCCCGCTGCCGGGTATCTTCGAAAGATCGATCCCGGCTTGCTGCGCCATGCGCTTTGCCAGCGGGCTGGCGACCAGGCGGTCGCCGGAACCAGATTGCTGCGCGGGTTTCGCCTCGGTCGCGGGCGCGGAAGCCTCCCCCTTCTTGGATTCCTGGGGCGCCTGCTTCTCCGCCACCGGTTCGGGTTTTTCCGCCTTGGCCGCGGTACCGCCGCCGCCAGCCGATCCCCCCGCGTCCTTCAGGGCGGATTCGTCCTCGCCTTCCTCCAACAGGATGGCGATGGGCGCGTTGACCGCGACCCCCTCCGTGCCGTCGGGCACAAGAATTTTGCCGAGCGTTCCCTCGTCGACCGCCTCGACCTCCATGGTCGCCTTGTCGGTCTCGATCTCGGCGATCACGTCGCCCGCCGAGATGGCATCGCCTTCCTTCTTGAGCCAGCGGGCCAGGGTGCCCTCCGACATGGTGGGCGAAAGGGCGGGCATGGTGATTTCAATGGTCATGATTTCGGTCTCGGCTGCATCGGTATGAGGAGGTCAATCGCGGTAGCAGACGGATTTCGCCGCGGCGACCACGCGCGCGGCATCGGGCAGGGCCAGAGCCTCCAGATTGGCGGCATAGGGCAACGGCACATCCTCGGCGCAGACCCGCACGACCGGCGCATCGAGCCAGTCGAAGGCCTGCTCCATCATCACCGCCGCGATCTCGGAGCCGATACCCGCGACGGGCCAGCCCTCTTCCAGGCTGACGATCCGGTTGGTCTTCTTGACCGAGGCGACAATGGTATCGGTGTCCATCGGGCGCAGGGTCCGGAGGTTGATGACCTCGGCGTCGATACCCTCCTCCGCCAGCTTCTCGGCTGCCTCCAGCGCGACCGTGACCATGTGGGAATAGGCCGTGATGGTGACATCGTTGCCCGGCCGGACGATCTGCGCCTTGCCGATGCGGACGATCCAATCGGGATGGTCCGGTACCTCAAAACTCTGGCCGTAGAGCAATTCGTTTTCGAGCACGACCACCGGGTTGGGATCGCGGATCGCCGCCTTGATCAGACCCTTGGCGTCGGCCGCGGACCAGGGCGCGACAACCAGCAGACCGGGGCAATGGGCGTACCAGCTGCCGTAATCCTGGGAATGCTGGGCCGCGACCCGGCTGGCCGCACCGTTCGGCCCGCGAAAGACGATCGGACAGCCCATCTGCCCGCCGCTCATGTAATTCGTCTTGGCGGCGGAATTGATGATCTGATCCATCGCCTGCATGGCGAAGTTGAAGGTCATGAACTCGACGATGGGCCGTAACCCGGCCATCGCCGCGCCAACCCCCAGTCCCGTAAAGCCATGCTCGGTGATCGGCGTGTCGATCACCCGCTTCTCGCCGAACTCCTCGAGCAACCCCTGGCTGACCTTGTAGGCGCCCTGGTACTGCGCCACTTCCTCGCCCATCAGGAAGACATTGCCGTCGCGCCGCATCTCCTCGGCCATGCCGTCGCGGATCGCCTCGCGCACGGTCTGGGCGATCGTCGGGCCGTCATATTCGGCCTCGATATCCGCCGGACGGGCGGCCTTGGGCGGCGTTTTCTCGGATTTCGCCTCGGGCTTGGACTTTGCCTCGGCTTTGGGGGCTTCGGATTTGGGTTCGTCAGCCTCGGTCGCCTCGTCCCCGTCCGATGGCCCGGCATCGCCTTCCGGTTCTGCGGCGGGACTGGAGCCGGGTTTCGGCGCCGCCTCGTCGAGGGCGCCCTCATCCTCATCCTCGCCCAACAGCAGGGCGATCGGCGTGTTGATCGCTACGCCCTCGGTGCCGTCCTGGATCAGGATGCGGCCCAAGGTGCCGTCATCGACGGCCTCGACCTCCATGGTCGCCTTGTCGGTCTCGATCTCGGCGATCACATCGCCGGCGGCGACGGCATCGCCTTCCTTCTTGAGCCAACGTGCGAGCGTCCCCTCGGTCATGGTGGGCGACAGCGCCGGCATCAGTACCTCGACAGGCATCTCGCCTCCTTGAGTACGGCGTCTGGGCGTTTCAAAGCGCCGCGGTCAGGCCGCGGCCACATCCTCTTTGAGGACATCGGTGTAGAGTTCGGAGGGATCGGGCTCCGGGCTGTCCTGGGCGAATTCGGCCGCTTCCTTGACCTGGGCGCGGACGGCCTTGTCGATCTCCTTCAGGTCGTCCTCGCTTGCCAACTTTTCGGCGAGAATGCGCTCCTTCAGATGCTCGATCGGGTCGAGCTCCTCGCGCACCTTCTGAACCTCTTCCCGGGTCCGATATTTGGCCGGGTCGGACATGGAATGGCCGCGATAGCGATAGGTCGCCATCTCCAGGATATAGGGGCCGTCGCCGGCGCGCGCATGGGCCAGCGCCTTGTCCCCCGCCTCTTTCACGGCGAGGACGTCCATGCCGTCGACCATTTCGCCGGGAATGCCGTAGGCATGGCCGCGCTCAAACAGATCGCCGCCGGCCGCGGCGCGCTGAACCGAGGTGCCCATACCGTATTTGTTGTTCTCGATGACGTAGACCACCGGCAGATGCCAGAGCGCCGCCATGTTGAAGGATTCGTAGACCTGGCCCTGGTTGACCGCGCCGTCGCCCAGATAGGTCATGCAGACAAAACCGTCCTCGCGATAGCGGTGCGCGAAGGCGATGCCCGTGCCGATCGGCACCTGGGCGGCGACGATGCCGTGCCCGCCGTAAAAGTTCCGCTCCTTGCTGAACATATGCATGGAGCCGCCCTTGCCCTTGGAATAGCCGGTACGCCGCCCGGTCAGTTCCGCCAGCACGCCCTTGGGGTCCATGCCGCAGGCGATCATATGGCCGTGATCGCGGTAGCTGGTGATGACGGTATCGCCCTCGATCGCAGCCGCCTGCATCCCCACCACCACGGCCTCCTGGCCGATATAGAGGTGGCAGAAACCGCCGATCAGGCCCATGCCGTACATCTGGCCCGCCCGCTCCTCGAGCCGGCGAATCTCCAGCATTTCCTTGTAGTAGTGGAGAAGGTCCTCGGCGGAATACGCACCAATATCGGTGCCGGATCCGGACTCGCTTTTGCCCTGCGCCTTGTCCTTGCGGGCCGCGCCGGCCGCCTTCCGCCCCTTCGAGGCAGTCGCTTTCGTTCGCGCCATGCTCTCTCCCCGTTTCGGGCCTGAAAGCCCGTTTGGCCAGAAAGACTAATGCATCACCGGGCCTTCGGCCAGAGCTAAGAGAAAAGTCACTGAGTGGTTACAAAATCAGCGGTCATTGCCGATTATCGGCATCCGCTGTCGCAGTTCCGCCCTGCGCGCACTTTCAGCGCCTCGATGCGGCGAGATCGACGCGCCGAGATCTGGCTAAACCGAATGCAGCGGCCGGGTTATAGCCGGCGATATGGTCGATATGCAGGACATGCGCCGACAATCGGTCGGCCCGCCTGCCTAATTCAGGGAAACCGTGCGCGGCAGCAGGATGATGTATTCGTTCGGCCCGACGAAATCGAGGGTCCAGCGCACCCTCTCGTCCAGCATGTCGGGGTCCAGGCTTTCCGGCTTCAGCAGCGCGACGCGGCGGTCGAGCACTTCGCGCTCGGCCCGGGCCGCATCGAGGATTGCCCGGCCTTCCTGAATCTCCTGCTTATAAAGCCACAATGTGAAGACGCTGCGGTCGCCGGTCAGGCCGTGATAGGCAAAATAACCGATCATCATTGCGCCGAGGACGGGCGCCAGGATGAAGCGGGAGCGACGGCGGATTTCGCGCAGGGCTGACATGACCCGCAGGGAATCACAGGCGATTCCCGTCGGTCAACAGAAATTTATTGTAGAATCAATATATTCTCGGGTTTTCCTGAGTCCCACTATAGGTGGTGAAGAAGTCTCCCGGGACTCGCTGATTCAGCTAAGCGATTCACCTTCAACAGGAATTCACCCGCCCGCGACCACCTCGGCCAGGGTCGCGGCCGCCTCTTCCACCGCCGCGCGGTCCGCGTCCAGATGGGTCAGCGCGCGCATGACCGTCGGGCCGAACACGCCGATCCGGACGCCCTTGGCGACAAGCCCGTCGTGAATCTCCTTGGCGCTGCGGCCGGTTCCCGCGACATCGATGAAGACGATGTTGGTCTGGATCTGGTCCATGTCGATGCCGATCCCCGGCACCTCGGCCAGGGCCGCGCCCAGGGCGCGCGCATTGGCATGGTCCTCGGCCAGGCGCTCGATGTTGTTCTCCAGCGCATAGAGCCCCGCAGCCGCGATAATTCCCGACTGGCGCATCGCGCCGCCGAACTGATGCTTGAAGCGCCAGGCCCGTTCGATGAAATCGCCCGGGCCGGCCAAAACCGCGCCGACCGGCGCGCCCAGCCCCTTGGTGAAATCGAGCCAGACCGTATCGACCGCTTTCGTGTGCTCGGTCGCGGGCAGGCCGCTGGCGACGACCGCGTTCATCAGCCGCGCGCCGTCCATATGGACCGCCATCCCGTGCTCCCGCGCGACCGCCGCCACGGCGGCGATCCGCTCAAGCGTCCAGACCCGGCCACCGCCCCACATGGTCGTCTGCTCGACATGCAACAGGCGCGAGGTCGGATGGTGGTGGCGATAGCCGCGCACGGCGTCCCTCACCTGTTCGGGCGTATAGATGCCGTTCTCGCCCTCCAGGGTGCGGCTCATCACGCCGTTCAGCGCCGCCGGGCCGCCGGCTTCCCAATGCAGGGTATGGGCGGTCTTGTCGAGGATCACCTCGTCGCCCGGCTCGCAATGGACGCGGTAGGCGATGGCGTTGCACATGGTGCCCGAGGGCAGGAAGACGGCCTGTTCCTTGCCCAGCATCTCGGCCGCCAGTTCCTGCAGCCGATTGGTCGTCGGATCCTCCTTGGCCTGCTCGTTGCCGACCTCCGCCTCGTAGATAGCCCTGCGCATCCCCTCCGAGGGACGGGTGACGGTGTCGCTGTACAGATCAATGCGGATATCGGGCATGGCAGCCTCGTTGGCAGTGGTTATACGGATCTAACGGTTAAAATGGTCGATATAAGGAAAAGCCGTGCCACACCCCACCTCACCCTCCCAAGCCTTCGGCGCGGGTCCCTCCCTCTCCCCCCCCAGGGGGAGGAGAGGGCCGGGGTGAGGTGGGGAGGGCACGCCCCCCCTCGAACGGGTTGGGAGCTACCTCCCCTTCGGCAACACATCCCGCCCGGCGTAGCGCGCCACCGGGCCCAACTGCTCCTCGATGCGGAGCAACTGGTTGTATTTGGCCAACCGGTCGCTGCGCGAGAGCGAGCCGGTCTTGATCTGTCCGCAATTGGTCGCGACGGCCAGATCCGCGATGGTCGAATCCTCGGTCTCGCCCGAACGGTGCGACATCACCGCCGTATAGGCGGCCCGGTGCGCCATATCCACGGCGTCGAGGGTCTCGCTCAAAGTTCCGATCTGGTTGACCTTGATCAGGATCGAATTGGCCACGCCGCGGGCGATGCCGTCGGCCAGGCGCAGCGGATTGGTCACGAAGAGATCGTCGCCGACCAGTTGTACCTTGCCGCCCAACTCGTCGGTCAGGGTCTTCCAGCCGTCCCAATCGTCCTCGGCCATGCCGTCCTCGATCGAGACGATGGGGTAGCGCGCGACGAGATCGGCCAGATGCGCCGTCATGCCAGCCGCGTCGAGAGTCTTGCCCTCGCCCTCCAGGCGGTATTTGCCGTCCGCGAAAAACTCGGTCGAGGCGACGTCGAGCCCCAGCACGATATCCTCGCCGGCGTCGTAGCCCGCGCTGCCGATCGCCTTCATGATGAAGGCTAGGGCCTCGTCCGCGCTCGCCAGATTCGGCGCGAAACCGCCCTCGTCGCCAACATTGGTGTTATGGCCGGCCTCGGACAGCGCCTTCTTGAGGGCGTGAAAGACCTCCGCCCCCATGCGCAGCGCCTCGGCGAAATTCTCCGCGCCTATGGGCAGGATCATGAATTCCTGAAAATCGATCGGGTTGTCGGCATGGGCGCCGCCGTTGACGATATTCATCAGGGGCACCGGCAGGCCCCGCGCCTGGGTGCCGCCGACATAGCGGTAGAGCGGCAGACCCGCCTCCTCCGCCGCCGCCTTGGCGACGGCGAGCGAGACGCCGAGGATCGCATTGGCGCCCAGCCGCGCCTTGTTGGGCGTGCCGTCGAGATCGCAGAGCGCCGCGTCGATATGGGTCTGATCGTCGGCTTCCAACCCGCCGATGGCGTCGAAGATTTCGCCGTTCACGGCATCGACGGCCTTCAGGACTCCCTTGCCGCCATAGCGGCCCTTGTCGCCGTCGCGCAGTTCGACCCCCTCATGCTTGCCGGTCGAAGCGCCCGACGGCACCGCCGCGCGGCCCGATGCGCCGCTTTCCAGTTCGACATCGACCTCGACGGTCGGGTTGCCGCGCGAGTCCAGGATTTCCCGCGCCACGATGTCCAGAATGCCGCTCATATCGTCGAATTCCTCGGTCTGGATGGCCGCCCCCTTCGGGCGGGCGTATCATCGCCACTGGCGTAATCAATACAAGTCGCCGGTCGCTTGATCCCTGCCCTCGCCTGGGCCACCATGCCGGGTATGTAATTCCACATAATGGATGTAAATTATCCTGATATTGGTATAATATACCCATTTATGATGAAAACAAAACTAAAATTTACCCACCTCCCGCGTCCCTGTTTGGGCAAGGGCAGCCCATGACGCCGAGCCAATGCAAGATGGCGCGCAGCGCCCTGGGATGGAGTCTGCGCAATGCGGCCGACAAAGCCGGAATCGGCATCAACACCCTGGTGCGGATCGAAAAAAACGCGGATGTCCGGGTCAGCACGATCCGCAAGTTGCGAACCGCCTTCGAAGCCGCGGGCATTGCCTTCCTGGCCGATGACGGCCGGGGCTGCGGCATTCGCTATGGTTTGGACCGGGATTAGTCAGCCGGCCACCAGCCACCCTTTTTAGGCGCCGGTCAGCCGCTCGCCAGAACGACGTGACCCCGGATTTTCCCGGCAACCGGCCCCTCGCCATGGGCCGCCGCGATCGCCGCGGCCGCGCGGTCGGTCGTGCGCTCCAATCCTTCCGGATCGCGCGCCTCTATCTCGTTGCGCAGCGGCGTGCCCTGGCAGAATGCGATGGCCGGGATGCGAGGGTCCGAGGCGCTGCTGGTTTCCTCGATCGTCGCGATGTTGACGGCGGAAAATCCGGCTTGGCGCAGGTCCGCTTCGATCTGTCCAACATCGTGATAGCCGTGCGGTGTCCGGGCCATGAAACGGGGCGGATCGTCGGGAAAGACCGTGCCGGCGGCCTCGGTCACGATCCGCGCGAAATCGTTGTGTTCAATGCCGTCCCAGGTGTTGAACAGGAACCGCCCGCCCGGCTTGAGGACGCGCCGTGCCTCGCGATAGCCGGCGACCCGATCGGGAAAGAACATCACGCCGAATTGGCAGCAGACCGCGTCGAAACTGGCGTCCCCGAACGGCAGGTCGAGGGCGTCCGCCTGCCGCCACTCGATGCGCGCGTCGGGCGCCTGCCGGCTCCTCGCGCGATCCAACATGGGCGGGTTGAGGTCGCTGACGACATAGCGCGCATGCTCCCCGAGCAGCGACGCCAGGGCACGTGTCACTGCGCCGCTGCCCGCCGCCGTCTCCAAGACATGCTCGGGCTTCGCCGCCGCGACCCGGCGAGCCAGATCGGACGCGAAACTTTCGAAGATGAGCGGGACGAGATAGCTATCGTAGATTTCGGGGACCGACCCCGCGAAAACCTTGTCGCTCTCCGCCATCGGCGCAACTCCCGTTCCAGCAAGGGTAAGCTAGGCCACGAGGCTTCGTCTCCGGCCTATATCTCCACCGGGTTCGCCTTCGCCACCCGGTCGAATTCCAGCAACGTATCCAACAAGTCTTCGAGCTGGTCCAGACGGACCATGTTGGGGCCGTCCGAGGGTGCGTTGTCCGGGTCCTGGTGGACCTCCATGAAGACCGCCGCCACGCCCACGGCCAGGGCCGCGCGGGCCAGGACCGGCACGAATTCGCGCTGGCCGCCGCTCTTGCCGCCCAGCCCGCCCGGCTGCTGCACCGAATGGGTCGCGTCGAACACCACGGGATGGCCGCTGCGCGCCAGGATCGGCAGGCTGCGCATGTCGGAGACCAGGGTGTTGTAGCCGAAACTGGCGCCGCGCTCGGTCACCAGGATGCCGGCCGCGCCCCCCGCCTCCAGCTTGGCGACGACATTGGCCATGTCCCAGGGCGCGAGGAACTGGCCCTTCTTGACGTTGACGGTCTTGCCGGTCGCCGCGGCGGCCAGCAGCAGGTCGGTCTGGCGGCACAGGAAGGCCGGAATCTGGAGGATATCGACCGCCTGGGCGGCAATGGCGCATTGCTCCTCGGTATGCACATCGGTCAGGACCGGCAGGCCGGTCGCCTCACGCAGCGCGGCGAAGATCGGCAGCGCGTCCTCCAGCCCCATGCCGCGCGGGCTGTCGGCGCTGGTCCGGTTGGCCTTGTCGAAACTGGTCTTGTAGACGAGGCCGATGCCGACCCGGTCCGCGATCTCCTTCAGCGCTCCGGCCATCTCGAAGGCATGGTCGCGCGATTCGAGAGCACAGGGCCCCGCGATCAGGGTGAAGGGCAGATCGTTGCCGAAGGCGACATCGCCGACCTGGACATGTTTCACGGCCGTCATGGCTTGGACATGGCTTGGGAACTTTCCGGTAGTGCCGCGCTCACACCAGCCGCGACTGAGTCACGGCCGCGCCGATAAAGGCGGTAAAGAGCGGATGCGGCTCGAAGGGCTTGGATTTGAGTTCGGGGTGGAACTGCACGCCGACGAACCAGGGATGGCCCGGCAGTTCGATGATCTCGGGCAGGACGCCGTCCGGCGACATGCCGCTGAACCGCAGCCCCGCCTGCTCCAGCCGCTCGCGATAGTTGATATTGACCTCGTAGCGGTGGCGATGGCGCTCGTCGATCGCCTCCTGGCCGTAGACCCGCCGCACCTCGCTGCCCTCGGCCAGTTTGCAGCCATAGGCGCCCAGGCGCATGGAACCGCCCAGATCGCTCTTCGAATCGCGGGTTTCGACCATATTGCCGCGCCGCCATTCGGTCAGCAGGCCGACCACCGGATCCTCGCAGGGCCCGAACTCGGTCGAGCCCGCGCCGGGCAGACCGGCCAGGTTGCGAGCCGCCTCGATCACCGCCATCTGCATGCCGAAGCAGATGCCGAAATAGGGCACGCCGTGGGTCCGGGCGAAGGCCACCGCCTCGATCTTGCCTTCCGAACCGCGCTCGCCGAAACCGCCGGGAACGAGGATGCCGTTGACTCCCTCGAGGCGGCTCACCGCATCCTCGGTCTCGAAGATCTCGGATTCGATCCAGTTCAGATTGACCCGCACATTGTTGGCGATGCCGCCATGGGTCAGGGCTTCGGCCAGGGATTTGTATGAATCTAGGAGATGGGTGTATTTGCCAACCACGGCGATCGTCACCTCGCCATCCGGCTCCAGCACCCGGCTGACGATATTTTCCCAACCGGACAGATTTGGCGCCGGCCCCTCGATGCCGAAATAGCGGCAGACCTCGGTGTCGAAGCCTTCCTCGTGATAGCGGACCGGCACCTGATAGATCGTCGTGGCATCAAGGGCCGAGATCACCCGCTCCTCGCGGATGTTGCAGAACAGCGCGATCTTGCGCTTGGCCGAGGCGGGGATTTCCTGCTCGGCCCGGCACAGCAGCATGTCGGGCTGGATGCCGACGCTCAGCAACTCGCTCACGGAATGCTGGGTCGGCTTGGTCTTCAGCTCGCCCGCGCTGGCGATATAGGGCAGCAGGGTCAGGTGGACATAGAGGCAGCGTTCGCGCCCCAGCTCGTAGCCGAGCTGCCGGATCGCCTCGAGGAAGGGCAGGCTTTCGATATCGCCGACCGTGCCACCGATCTCGCAGAGCACGAAATCCGCGCCGTCCGTGTCGCGCTGGATGACCCGCATGATTTCGTCGGTGACATGGGGAATGACCTGGACCGTCGCGCCCAGATAGTCGCCCCGCCGTTCCCGCGAGAGCACGCTGGAATAGACCTGGCCCGCGCTCACGCTGTCCGAACGGCGCGAGGGTACGCCCGTGTAACGTTCGTAATGGCCGAGGTCGAGATCCGTCTCCGCCCCGTCATCGGTGACGTAGACCTCGCCATGCTGATAGGGGCTCATGGTCCCGGGATCGACATTCAGATAGGGATCGAACTTGCGCAGGCGGACCTTGAATCCGCGCGCCTGCAACAGCGCGCCGAGGGCCGCCGTCGCCAAACCCTTACCGAGTGAGGAAGCCACGCCGCCGGTGATGAAGATAAACCGCGTCATGGACCTACAGTGTAACGACAGGCACCCTCGGCCCCAAGCAAAAGAGGCGGCAGATTGCCGCCTCCGGTGATTTTTTTTGCAATTGCTCCGGCCGGACCCACCTGAGGATCAACGGACAGGGGCGCTGGGCGAGGACGGAACGCCCTCTTCCTGGGCCGGCGCGGGCATATCGACAATCGATGCCGGCTCGTCCGATGACCCGGCCAGGATCGCCAGGATCAGACTGGTCGCGAAGAAACAGGCGGCCAGCGCGGCCGTTGCCCGGGTCAGGATGCTGGCGGCGCTGCGGCCGGTCACGAAGCCCGACATGCCGCCGCCGCCGCCACCGCCCATGCCGAGCGCGCCGCCCTCGCTGCGCTGGAGCAGGACGACCGCGACCAGTGCGACCGCGATGATCAGGTGGATGACGACGATGACGATTTCCATGACGAATCCGCTTTGCCGGGCCGAGTCCGGGATATGGCTCTTCGGCGGCGCTTTTTAACCCCTGCTCGCCGTCGCCGCTAGTGGCAACTGCCCGCGATGGTCCAGAATTCCTCGATCTTGAGGCTCGCGCCGCCGACCAGGGCGCCGTCGACATTCGCCAGCGCCATCAGATTTTCCGCGTTGCCGGCATTGACCGAGCCGCCATAGAGCAGCCGAACGGCGGCGAAATCCGCCCCCCGCGCCGCCAGCAGATCGCGCAGATGGCCATGCACTTCGGCCACCTGTTCCTCGGTCGCCGTGCGCCCGGTGCCGATCGCCCAGATCGGCTCATAGGCGATCACCAGCCGCCCGGGCAGAGCGCACTGAGTCGGCCAGTTGCGCCTCGACCACCGCCAGGGTGCGCCCGGCATCGCGCTCCGCCAGGGTTTCTCCCAGACAGACGATGACGATCAGGCCCTGGCTCTGGGCGGCGGCCAGCTTCCCGGCCACCTGGGCGCTGGTCTCGCCGTGGTCGCCCCGTCTTTCGGAATGGCCGAGGATGACATGGGAACAGCCGATCTCCGCCAGCATCGCCGCGCTGATATCCCCGGTATGGGCCCCCGCCTCCGCGCTGTGGCAGTCCTGCGCGCCCAAACCGATTGCACTCCCGATTGCGCTGGCCCGCAGAATTTCCGCCAGCGGCGCCAGCAGGGTCGCCGGCGGGCACAGAACGATCTCCGCGCGCGGCGCGCCCTCGCGTTCGACTAGGCCCAGCAGATCGCGCGCCCGGTCGGGGCCGTCGGCGAGCAATCCGTTCATCTTCCAATTGCCCGCGACGAGGGGGCGAAGCTCGGCCATGCGGAACCTCGAACTAGCTGGGGACTGGGCCTGAATCGGCGCGCCGGATTCTCTAACACAGCGTCTCGGAGGCGCCAACTTGCCCGGCGCGGATTCCGCACCAAATCCGTGTTGCCCCTGCTCGGGCCGCGCCTCTATGATGCGCCGCACTCGGCGGGCCGGTCGATCCGTCGAAAATTCAAAGGGTTACGGGGTGTCCCGCCATGATGCAGACGATGCGCAAATATGCCAAGGGCGCGATGGCGGTGGTCCTCTTTGGCCTCCTCATCATCAGCTTCGCGATCTGGGGCATCGGCGACATCTTCCGCAGCGGCTCGGGCGATCCCGAAGTCGCCACGGTCGGCGAAACCCAAATCACCGTGCGCGAGTTCAATGACGAGCTGCAGCGCGAGTTGCGCCGTCTCGAATCCGTCTTCGGCCGCCGTCTCGATCCGGCCCAGGCGCGCGAATTCGGCATCGTCGAGCAGGTTATCTCGGGCATGGTCAGCCGGGCGCTGATCGACCGCGCGGCGCTGGACCTCTCGCTGACCGCCGGCGAGGGACTCATCCAGAAGACCATCTTCGCCAATCCCGCCTTCGCCGGACCGGGCGGCCAGTTCGACCGCGATGCCTTCCAGCGCCGCCTCTACAATCTGGGGTTGAGCGAGGCGGGCTACGTCGCGGCGGTTCGCGGCGCGATCATGCGGGACCAGCTGACCGGCTCCCTGACCGCCGGGGCCGTGACCCCCCGCCTGCTGCTCGACGATGTCTATGGCTATCGGCGCGAGCGCCGGGGCGGCACCGTGGTCACGGTCGAGGCCGATACGATGACCGGCATTCCCGCGCCGACCGAGGCGGAACTCGCCGCCTTCCACACCGAAAACGCCGCCCTCTTCATGGCCCCGGACCTGCGCGCCGTCACCGCCATCGTCCTCTCCGCCGACGAGGTCGCCAAGTCGATCTCGGTGTCCGAGGAGGAAATCCGCGCCGCCTATGACGACCGGACCTCGGATTTCAGGACCCCCGAGCGGCGGCGCTTCGAACAATTGCTGTTCCTCGACGAAGCAACCGCGACCAAGGCCGCCGAGATGCTGGCCCAGGGCCGGCCCTTCGCCGATATCGGCACGGAACTCGCGGGCGGCCCGCCGGTTCCCCTCGGCCCGATGACCCGCGCCGAACTGGCCGCCCAGGCGCCCGACCTGGCCGAGGCCGGTTTTGCCCTCGCGGCCGACGCGACCTCCGCCCCCCTCCGTTCCGCCCTCGGCTGGCATATCCTGCGCGCCGTCGAGATCGATCCGGAAGTCGTGCAGCCCTATGAGACGGTGAAGGACCGGATCGCCAGGGAAATCGCGCGCGAACGCGCGATCGAGGAGATCTTCGAGATTTCCAACAGCGTCGACGACACTCTGGCCGGTGGCGCCACGCTCGAGGAAGCCGCGCGCGGCCTCGCCCTGCCCCTGCGGACCATCCCGGCCATCGACACGGCCGGGCGCGACGCGGATGGCCAAGCGATCGCCGACCTGCCCCAGGAGAACGGTGAATTCACCGGCACCGTCTTCGACACGGCGCCCGGCCAGCAGAGTCTGATGATCGAAGTCGGCCTCGATCGCTACTTCGTGCTGCGTGTCGACGGCGAAACCCCCGCGGCCCTGCGCCCGCTCGACACCGTGCACGATCAGGTCGAGGCCGCCTGGCGCACCCGCCAGCGGCAGGAGGCCGCGGAGAAGGCCGCCCAGGCCCTGCTCGACCAAGCCCGCGCCGGCGGCGATCTCGCCGCGCTGGCCGCCGAAAAGGGCTATGCCCTGCGCCAGATCGAGCCGACCGTGCGGACCGCCGACGATCCCTCCGCCGGGGCAAACGAGCCGGTCACCGCGACCCTTTTCACCCTCGATCCGGGCCAGGCGGCGGTGACGCCGGCCGCCGGCGGCTATGCCGTCGTGCGTCTCGACACGGTAGAGGCCGCGGCCCCCGTGGCCGATGCCGAAACCTATGAGACCCTGCGCGGCCAGCTGCGCGACCAGATCGCCAACGACATCATGAGCCAGTTCACCCAGGCCGTCCGCCAGGACCACCCGGTCACGATCAATCAGGCGGCCATCGCGAACTTCATCCAATAGGGGCAAGTGCCGTGAATCCCGATTTCGACAGCTTCCGCGCCCAATACGACTCCGGCCGCGGGCAGCTTGTCTGGAACACCCTGATCGCGGATCTGGAAACGCCCGTCTCCGCCATGCTCAAGCTGGCGGACGGGCGGACCAACAGCTTCCTCTTCGAATCGGTCGAGGGCGGCGAGACCCGCGGGCGCTATTCCTTCCTGGGCATGAAGCCGGACCTGATCTGGCGCTGCCGGCGCGAGCGGTCGGAGATCAACCGCAAGGCCCGTATCGGCCCCGATACTTTCGAGCCCTGTGAGGGCCATCCGCTCGACGTCTTGCGCGCCCTCATCGCCGAATCCCGACTCGAGGTGCCGCCCGGCCTGCCGCCCATGGCCTCCGGCCTGTTCGGCTATATGGGCTACGACATGGTCCGGCTGGTGGAAAAGCTGCCCGATGACAACCCGGACGAGTTGGGCCTGCCCGATGCGATCTTCCTGCGCCCCACTGTCGTCGCCATCTTCGATCTGATCGAGGACCAGGTCTCGATCTGCACGCCGGTCTGGCCCGACCCGGCGATCGGCGCCCAGGCGGCCTACGATCTGGCCTGCGAACGGCTGGCCGAT
The DNA here is from genome assembly GCA_027619995.1 of Pseudomonadota bacterium. Classification (GTDB taxonomy): domain Bacteria; phylum Pseudomonadota; class Alphaproteobacteria; order CADEGL01; family CADEGL01; genus JABIRQ01. The sequence continues at coordinate 29,980 of JAQCGR010000007.1, forward strand.
GCGATGGCCGATTTCGGCCGCAGCCTGCCCTATCGGCGCGAGGCCCCGTCCCGCACGGCGGAGCTGCCCGAGCCCGAATCGAACATGACCCAGCAGGAATTCGAGGGCATGGTCGAGCGCGCCAAGGAATATATCCGCGCCGGCGACGTCTTCCAGGTCGTCCCGTCCCAGCGCTTCCGCGTGCCATTCCGCCTGCCGCCCTTCGCGCTTTACCGCGCGCTGCGCCGGCTCAACCCCTCGCCTTTCCTGTTCTACATGGATTTCGGCGATTTCACGGTGGTCGGCTCAAGCCCGGAGATCATGGTCCGCTCGCGCGACGGCATCGTCACGATCCGCCCCCTGGCCGGCACCCGCAAGCGCGGCGCGACCCCGGCCGAGGATCAGGCGCTGGAGGCCGAACTCCTGGCCGATCCCAAGGAGCGGGCCGAGCATCTGATGCTGCTCGATCTCGGCCGCAACGATGTCGGCCGTGTCGCCAAGATCGGCTCCGTGAAGGTGACCGCCCAATTCGAGATCGAGCGCTATTCCCACGTCATGCATATCAGCTCGAATGTCGAGGGCGAGTTGGACACCGCCAAGCACGACGCCCTCAGCGCCCTGACCGCCGGCTGCCCGGCCGGCACTGTCTCGGGCGCGCCCAAGATCCGCGCCATGGAAATCATCGACGAGTTGGAGCCGACCCGGCGCGGCGTCTATGCCGGCACGGTCGGCTATTTCGGCGCCGACGGCTCGATGGATACCTGCATCGCGCTCCGCACCGCCGTCGTGAAGGACGGCGTGATGTATGTCCAGGCCGGCGGCGGCGTGGTCGCCGACAGCGATCCCGAATCCGAATACCAGGAAACCCGCAGCAAGGCCCGCGCCCTCATCCGCGCCGCCGAGGAAGCGGTGCGTTTTGCCGCGCGGAGCGGTTAGCCGTCCGGCTGGACACACAAGACTCAACCGTCTCGTCGAGGGCTGTCCAGTTCCCCACCATGTTCCCGCTGTCGTCCCGGGACTTGTTCCCGGGACCCATTGCCCTATCCACCGCCACAATCGCCGAACCGATGTCCGGGACGCGCGCCAGGAGCCTGCCAGGCCTTGCCATGAGGCGCTGCCCATGGGTCCCGGGAACAAGTCCCGGGACGACGGCGGAATCTTATAGGCGGAATCTAAGAGGCAGTGTCTCAACGGAATATCCGCGCCGCACGCTTTTCCGCAGCGGTCAGATCCTTCCGTCGCCCCCGGCGGCGCCCTTGTTGTGGACGAGATAGCCGTCGGCGAAATAGGTGTGATCGCCGTCGAGCAGCAGGTTGTAGACCACCGTATCCGGATCGGCCCGGACACTCGCGATCGCTTCGATCCCAATATCCTGAGCGCGCCCGGGCGCGTAGGACACCGGCGTTAACCCCGAAATCACCGCCACCGCGACCCGGTCGCCCACGGCCAGGGCGCCGACCCGCAGGCGTGGGTTCTCGCGCGCCGTGGCCGTCGGATCGATCGCCTTCCAGCCTTCGGCCGTCCAGAACGGGTGCTCCGCCGTCACAAAGGCCGGGCCGCCGTTGAAACCGTAAAGCAGCCGGCCGCCCAGACGGGGCCGTTCGATTCCGGTCACGGTGTTGATCGCGCCGTCCCGGCCCAGCACCCGGTCGCCGATCCGGACCTCCTCGATCCGCCTCTCGCCGCCGCCCGCCAGGGCCACCTTCGTGCCGGCGGCGAAACAGGAGTCCTGGCCGATATCCTCGATACCGCCATAGGACGCGCCGCCGCTACTCTTCCCGGCTTTCGCGGTCCGGGTTTTCTTGACCTCGGCGGCCCGCTTCTTGGCGTATTCGACCTCTCCCCGGTACTGGCGCGCCTCGTCCTCGGCGACATGAACCGGGTCGAGCAGCACCCCGGAGAACTTCCGGATCTCCTCCTGGTTGGCGAGCGCCCATTTCGCCAGTTCGAGCTGCGCCGCGGTCAACTCCCCCTTGGCCTTCGACGCCAGATAGCTTCCGTCGCTTCCGGTCCTGCCGAAATTCGACGACAGAAACGTCTTCAGATCGGTGATGGCCAGCAGGGCCTGGGCGGAGGAGAGGTTCACATCCGACATGAGGTCTTCGATCTTGTCGCTCACCGGCCCCCATTGCTGCCATTTGTCCATATCCAGACCGAGCCTTTTGGCATCGGCCTTGTGGGTCTCCACATGGCCGTCCTCGTGACGAACAGTGATCCGCCTGTCCTCCTCGGCCCAGGCCGCCTCCGCCTTGCCGGCGGGCTTCGACTTGGGTTTTGCCAATTCGACATTGCCGTATTGGTCCGTGGTGCCGGCGGTGACGGTGTTCGTCCAACCCTTGTTCTTCAGGGACGCGCTCACCCAGGTCCGCATCTCGCCAGGCCCGGTGGCGTCGACCGCCGCCTTCTCGGCCGCGCTGCGATCCTCCGGATTCTTGGTCAGCCCCTGCTTTCGGGTCTTGACGAAGGATTCGAAGCTATCGGCCGAATCCTCGCTGAATTTCTGCTGGGTCTTAAAGCGGGACAGCAATCCGTCGAATTCGGCGGTGCTCAAGTCGGCGAGATGGCTGTCATCCACCTTCGCGGCGGCCGTGTCCTGGCCGACGGCCGGTATGGCCATGACCGCAAGGATGAGCGCGGTCGCGATGACAATTTGAAAACCGGGGAACCTCCCCGGATACGGCGCCATTGCCATGATCGCGCCCCCTTTCGGATGGTTCGACGACAGCATCGCGCCTGCGCGCGGCACGGTTCTGCCCGACGACGCCGCAACATGATCGGTTATTCAGATCAAGGGGTCAAACTTTCGGATATCGGCGTCCCGGGCGGGCGGGCGTCGCGAAAACCCGCATCCCAGGCCGCATTCCTTACCCCCTGAAACGAAACGGCACCCCCTGAAACGAAACGGCCCGTCGCAAGGACGGGCCGCTCGCAACGAATGCGTCGGAAAGGCTTAGGTGCGTTCGACCTTGCAGATGGCGCAGGTGCTGAAACGTCCGCCGCCGGTGTGACGATCAAGCGCCTCGTCGGCCAGATTTTCGTCCTGCGCGGTCTCTAGAACCATGTTTTCGTTCATAATTGTCTCCTCAAAATTAATTCCATCGCAGGCGAATAAACCACATTTGGGGCTGCCTCCCAATCCCCAAATCCGCCTTTACAGACTCGGCCCCATTTCAACCGAACCGCCGACAGCAACTCGGCAGCAGCCCAAAAACCCAAATTGCGGCCCGCCTCGGTCGGCGCGAGAAGAAATCGACCCGGCGTGAGAAACGTTTGGGAGAGAACGGAGCGGAAACGTATAATGCCCCGCTAGGCCCCGCCGTCGCGGGGCCCCGAGAGACGCGCCAAGATGAAAAATGCCGGGAGAAAAATGCCAATAAATGACAACATTTCGGGTTTTCCGGCGTGCAAGCTATTGATCGGCGCGAAACGGCCAGCGCGATCAACGGCTTGCCCCTGCCAAGTTGCGGGCATTCGCGGGCGGAACGCGGCCCTGGCGCGCGTTTTCTCCGCACTGCGCGGCAATGCCAGGGACGGAGTCCCGGCG
>JAQCGR010000209.1 GCA_027619995.1 Pseudomonadota bacterium
CCGAACCCCGCCCGCGTCCGGAGCCGCGCCCGCCGCTTTCGGCGCGCCCGCGCCGCCTGTCAGTCACGGCGATCGGCACATTGATGCGCAATCCCTACGGGGTCTACGCGCGCTATGTGCTGGGGCTGAAAGCCCTGGACCCGCTCGATTCCGATCCGGGTGCGGCCGAGCGAGGCGGTATTCTTCATGCGGCGTTGGCGGCCTATCTGAGCGAACCCGCCGATGCCACTTTCGAGGAGGCCCATGCCCGCCTGTTGATGTTGGGCGAGCAGGCTTTTGGCGCAACGCTCGACCGCCCCGGCGTGCGCGCCTTCTGGTGGCCGCGCTTCGAGCGGATCGCGGGTTGGTTCCTGGCCGTACAAGCGGGGCTGGAACCGGATCGCACGGTGGCCGCGGTCGAGACGAAGGGCCGGCTCGATTTCGAAGCGCCCGGCGGGCCTTTCCGCCTGACCGCCCGCGCCGACCGGATCGACCGCCTGGCCGATGGCGGCCTCGCGGTGATCGATTACAAGACGGGCCAGGCCCCGACCGCGCCTCAGGTCGAAGCGGGGTTGGAGCCGCAACTGCCCCTCGAAGCGGCGATCGCCCGCTTTGGCGGATTCGAGGGTGTGGCGGCGGGCGAACCTTCTGCCCTGGCCTTCTGGCGGCTGACCGGCGGCGATCCGGCGGGCGAGATTCGCGAAATTCGCGGTGATGCGGCGGAACTGGCGACGGCGGCCCTCGACGGGTTGCACGACTTGATCGCCGCCTTCGATGATCCGGACACGCCCTATCACGCCGTGCCCGATCCTTCGCGCGCGCCGCGCTTCGACGACTACGCCCATCTGGCGCGGATCGCCGAATGGTCGGCGGGCGGCGGGGGCGAGGAATGACCGCCGCGCAGATGCTCGCCGCCGATCCGGCCCATTCGGCCTGGGTCGGGGCTTCGGCGGGGACCGGCAAGACCAAGGTTCTGACCGACCGGGTGCTTCGCCTGATGCTGGCGGGCACCCGGCCCGAGGCCATTCTGTGCCTGACCTTCACCCGCGCGGCGGCGGCGGAGATGGCCGTGCGCCTCAATGATGTCCTGGCCGATTGGGCGACGGAGCCGGAAGCGGAGGTCGGCAAGGCGCTGGCCGAACTGACCGGCGAGACGCCCGACAATGCCCGGATCGCCGCCGCCCGCCGCTTGTTCGCCCGGGTGCTGGAGGCGCCGGGCGGCATCCGTATCCAGACCATCCACGCCTTCTGTCAGTCCCTCCTGGCCCGTTTTCCGTTGGAGGCGGACGTGCCGCCCCATTTCGAGGTTCTTGCGGAGCGCGAATCGCGCGAATTGCTGGCCGGGATCGTGGCCGAACTGCTGACCCGCGCCCGGCGCGCCGAGGATGGGCTCGGGGCGGCCCTGGCGGTGATCGCGGGCGAGCTTCAGGAACAGGCCTTCGACGATCTTCTTTCGGTGATCGTGCGCGAACGGGCGCGCCTGCGCGCCCTGATCCGCGACCATAGGGGGCTGGAGGGCGCCCAGGCCGCCCTGGCCGATGCGCTCGGCCTGCCGCCGGGTGCGACGGAAGGGGCCATCCTGGCCGAAGCCTGCCGCGATGCCCGGGCTTGCTTGCGGCGATCGCCGCCCTGGCCGAAGGCGGCAAGTCGGATGTCGAGCGGTCGGGCAGGATCGGGGCCTTTCTCGCCCTCCCGGCCGCCGATCGGCCCGGCGCGATGGCCGCCTATGCCGAGGCTTTCTTGACCCAGAAGGGCGAGGCCCGGAAAACCCTCGCCACCAAAGCGGTGAAGGAGGCGCATCCGGGCGTCGAGGAAGTATTGCTGCGTGAAGCCGAGCGCCTGATCGCCGTGGAAGAGCAGCTTCGGGCCGTGCGCGTCGCGGCCGCCACCGGGGCCCTGCTGGTCTTCGCCGACGCCCTGTTCGACGCCTATGACCAGCGCAAGAGCGCACGGGCGCGGCTCGATTATGACGACCTGATCCAGGGGGCTCTCGGCCTGCTGCGCTCGCCCGGCGCGGCGCCCTGGGTGCTCTACAAGCTCGATGGCGGCATCGACCATATCCTGGTTGACGAAGCCCAGGACACCAACCCGGCCCAATGGGAGGTCGTGCGCATCCTGAGCGAGGAATTCTTCGCCGGCGAGGGCGCGCGCGAGCGGGCGCGCACGGTCTTCGCGGTGGGCGACGCCAAGCAGTCAATCTTTTCCTTCCAGGGCGCCGACCCCGAGGGCTTTGCCGAGATGCGGCGCTATTTCGCGCAGCGGGTGGCCGAAGCCGAGGCGGGCTTCGAGACGGTCGCGCTGGATCGCTCCTTCCGCTCGACCGATGCCGTGCTCGACGCAGTCGATCTCGTCTTCGCGCTTGAGCCGGCGCGCGACGGCGTGGCCGAGCCGGGCCAGGAGGTGCGCCACATCGCCCATCGCATCGGCCAGGCCGGCATGGTCGAGGTCTGGCCTCTGATCGGCCCGCGCGAGGCCGAAGAGCAGGCGCCCTGGTCCCTGCCCACCGCGCTGCGCCCGGGGGATGCGCCCGCCGCGCGCCTGGCGCGGGTGATCGCCGACCGCATCGCCGACTGGACCAAGGCCGAGAAGCCGGGCGAGGAAGGCTGGCTGGATTCGCGCGATCGGGCCATGGCGCCGGGCGATGTCATGGTCCTGGTGCGCCGCCGCACCGCTTTCGTCGAGGAGCTGGTGCGCGCCCTCAAGGACCGCGAGGTGCCCGTGGCCGGGGTCGACCGGATGATCCTGACCAACCAGCTCGCCGTGCTCGACCTCGTCGCCCTGGGGCGCTTCCTGCTGCTGCCCGAGGACGACCTGACCCTGGCCACCGTGCTCAAGAGTCCCTTCATCGGGTTGGACGAGGATACCCTGTTCCGCCTGGCCCATGGCCGGTCCGGCACCCTCTGGGCCGCTCTCCGTGCGGCCGCCGCCGATCCGGCCGTGGCTGCCGCGCGCGACAAGCTGGAAGCGCTGCTCTCAGTGGTCGATTTCGAGCGGCCCTACGAGCTCTATGCCGGGCTTCTCGCCCGGGGAGGGCGGCGCGCCCTGCTGCATCGCCTCGGCCCGGACGCGGCCGAGCCGGTCGATGAGTTCCTCGCCCTGGCCTTGGAGCATGAACAGGGCGAGGCCCCCAGCCTGGAAGGCTTCCTGCATTGGCTCGTCGCCGGCGAGACCGAGGTCAAGCGCGAGTCGGAGCAGGGCGGCGACGCGGTCCGTATCATGACCGTCCACGGCGCCAAGGGATTGCAGGCCCCGGTCGTCATGCTGCCCGACACGACGACCAAGCCGATCCTGGACGATGCCCTGCTCTGGCCGGGCGATATCGTCCTCTGGCCGCCCAAGCGCGCCGCCGAGGAAACCGTCTGCCGCGCCGCGCGGACCGAGGCGCGCGCCGCGCGCGACCGGGAATACCGCCGCCTGCTCTATGTCGCGATGACCCGGGCCGAGGACCGCCTCTATGTCTGCGGCTCGCACGGCAAGACGGCGCCCCCGGCCGATTGCTGGTACGAGCTGATCCGTTCGGGCCTGAACGAACATGCCGAGGCGGTCCATATCGATCTCGCGCGGGATTCGGGCGATGGCTGGGCCGGGCACGGGCTGCGCCTCGCCCGGAAGCAGCGCGGCGCGGCCAAGACCGACGATCGCGCGGGCCTTGCCAGAGTCGAGGCTGAGCCCCTGCCCGAATGGGCGACCCGTCCGCCGCTGCCCGAGCCGACCCCGCCACGCCCCCTGGCCCCTTCGCGGCCCAGCGAGGGAGACCCGCCCGTCTTCTCGCCGCTGGCTGGGGGCGATGAGGCCCGGTTTAGGCGCGGCCTCGTCGTCCATGCCCTGCTCCAGCACCTGCCGGAACTGGACCCCGCGCGCCGCGCCGCCGCCTGCGCGGCCTATTTGGCCCGGCCGGTCCTTGATCTCGATCCGGAAACCCAGGCCGCCCTTGCGCGCGAGGTGCTGGCCGTGCTCGAGGCGCCCGAATTCGCCGCCCTCTTCGCCCCGGGCTCGCGCGCCGAGGCGGCTTTGGCCGGCAAGGTCGGCGGATCCGTTATTTCCGGCCAGGTCGATCGGCTGGCGGTGACCGATGACGCGGTCCTGATCGTCGATTACAAGACAAACCGCCCGCCGCCGGCCACGGCGGAGGGCGTGGCCCCCCTCTATCTTCGCCAGATGGCGTCCTATCGGGCCTTGCTGCAACGCATCTATCCGGACCGGACCGTGCGCTGCGCCCTGCTCTGGACCGACGGTCCGCACCTCATGGCTTTGCCGGACCCCTTGCTCGACCCTTGGATGCCTTGACCGACCCCCCTTCGCTTCCTAGATTCCGCCTATCGCCATCCGGGTCCGACAAGGGCCTCGGCGGACAGGATTTCGGCCCGGTATATGGCCGTCCACACAGGGAAAGGGTTTTCGCAGGATGGCCACGACCAAGGTAAGCGACGACAGTTTTGACACGGATGTGTTGAATTCGGGCAAAGCCGTGCTGGTCGATTTCTGGGCCGAATGGTGCGGGCCGTGCAAGCAAATCGCCCCGGCGCTGGAAGAACTGGCCGCCGAAATGGGCGATCAGATCACCGTCGCCAAGCTCAATATCGACGAGAATCCCTCGACGCCCATGAAATACGGCGTCCGTGGCATTCCGACCCTGATGATCTTCAAGGACGGGCAGGTCGCCTCCCAGAAGGTCGGCAGCCTGCCCAAAAGCAAGCTTTACGAATGGGTCAAATCGGTCGTCTGACCGCCCGGCCCTTCGACGAAATGGAAAGCCCCGCCAACTGGCGGGGCTTTTGTTTTGGGCCGGGTTAACCCTGGATCGCGAGGATATGCCCGGCCAGATAGAGCGAGCCGCAGATCAATACTTTGCCCGGTGCAGCGCCGGGCCGGGCCATATCCGCAAGGGCCTCCTCGACCGATTCCGCTGCGACGGCCTCGAGTCCCGCGCGCCGCGCCATCTCGGCCAAACTATCGGCCGGCAGCGCGGCGGCGGTGTCGGGGATCGTGACGCAATGGCAGGACCGCGCCAGCCCCGCGAAGGGGCGCAGGAACCCCCCGGCATCCTTGGTGTCGAGCATGCCGACGATCAAATGCAGGGGCCGGTCCATCCGGCGCAGGAGTTCCTCGGCCAGCACCTGGCCGGCATCGGCGTTATGGCCGCCGTCGAGCCAGAGCTGCCAGCCCGCGGGCAGCAACGCGACCAGCGGGCCGGACTCTAGGCGCTGCAGGCGCGCGGGCCAGCGCGCTTCGGCGATACCCCTGCGGATCGCAGGCTCGGGGATGGCCAGGCCGGCGGGCAGGCGTAGGGCGCAGGCCGTGGCCAGGGCGGCATTGCCGAGTTGGTGGCGACCGGCCAGGGAAGGCTGCGGCAGCGCGATCTCCCGCCCGGGCTCGCCGTAGGCGAAGCCGTCCGCCGAATCCTGCCAGGACCAGGCCTCGCCTTCGCGGTCCAGGGGCGCGCCGATGGCCTCGGCGCGTGCCGTGATGACCGCTGCCGCTTCGGGTTTCTGGACGGCGATCACCCCACGTACACCCGGTTTCAGGATACCGGCCTTCTCGCCGGCGATCGCGCCCAGGGTTTCGCCCAGATATTGGATATGGTCCATGCCGATCGGCGTGATCGCGCAGAGCGCCGGCCGGGCGACGAGATTGGTTGCGTCCAAGCGGCCGCCCAGGCCGGTCTCCAACAGAAGAAGATCGGCGGGATTCCGAGAGAAAGCCAGAAATGCGGCCGCCGTGGTGATTTCGAAAAAGGTGATGGGCGCGCCACCATTGGCCGCTTCGCATTCCGCCAGCAGGGCGGCCAGCGCCGGCTCGGCGATGGCCGCGCCGTCGAGGCGGATGCGTTCGTGAAAGCGCACCAGATGGGGGGAGGTGTACGTGTGTACCTTATGGCCGGCGGCACGGCCCATCGCTTCGAGATAGGCGATGGTCGAGCCCTTGCCGTTGGTGCCGGCGATATGGACGACCGGAGGCAGCTTCTCCTCCGGAT
>JAQCGR010000008.1 GCA_027619995.1 Pseudomonadota bacterium
CCGGGCCTACCGCGCCGGCCTGCCGCCCGCCGGGGCGGGTGCGGCCTGGGCGGTCGACAAGACCCCGCTCAATCTGCTCCATCTGCCCTGGGCGGCGCGGATGCTGCCGGAGGCGCGCTTCCTGTGGATGCGGCGCGACGCGCGCGACACCGGCCTGTCCTGCTTTTTCCAAGGCGCCGGAGACGGCCACGGCTTCGCCTTCGACCTTGCCCATTGCGGCCATTTCCAGGGCCTTGTCGCGCGCCTGCACCGGGCCTGGGGCGCGGATCTGGGCGACCGGCTGCTGACCGTCGAATACGAGGATCTGGTGACGGGATTCACGGGCACGGCCCGGCGCGCCCTGGATCATCTCGGCCTGGGATCGGATGAAGCGGTCTCGCGTTTTCACGATAGCGGCCCGGCGGCATCGGCGGCGACGCCGTCACCCTCCGCCCGTCGCCCCGGCCGCCGGCTGCTCTCCACCGCCTCAATCGGCCGCTGGCGTCGCTATGCGCGCCATCTCGGCCCGCTCACCGCCGCTCTGGCAGAATCCGGCCTGCGCTTGCCCGCCCCCCGCCCGGCGGCGTAGCTTCCCCGGGCCTGCCCGCTTGGCGGAACTGGTAGACGCAAGGGACTTAAAATCCCTTGGCCCTCGGGCCGTCCGGGTTCGAGTCCCGGAGCGGGCACCACCTCTCTTCGGTCGAGACTCAGGTCGGCTTTCCGGCCGTGCGGCGGGCCGCCCCGGCCCGCCCGCTAGAACTGCTCTTTCGGCAACGCCTCGCCCGCGTTGTCCTCGACCGCGGGGACCTTGCGCGAGGTGTAATGCACGCCGGGATGGCCGTTCTCGGCGCGGAGTTCGATATCGGTGGTCTCGGTGCGCCAGAAATCGGTGCTCCGGTCCTCCCGCGCCTTGGGATATTTCTCCTCCAGGGTGGCTCTCAGCCGGGTGTCGAACTCGTAGATCTGATCGAAGGGTACGTCGGTGAAATTGTAGTAGCTGGCGAAAAGCCGGCCCCGGTTGTTGAACTCGTAATAGAGCCGGCAGGGCCGGCCGTCGATCGAGCATTCATAGACCAGGCTCATCTGGCTTTCGGGATTCTTGGAGTGCCGTTCGATGAACTGGTTGGGTTCGGCCGCCCGGACCTCGTCATCGGTCATGCCCCAGCGCACGGACCGAAAATCGGCCTCCTGGGCCCGGCTCACCGATGCGTCCGCCCAGGCGAACAGGACACAAGCGAACAGCATGCAGGCTTGGAGCAGGGTGCGGGGCATCTCGAAACCTCCATCGGGCCGGGTGCGAAACCTATCCCACGGCTGTCCCGGCCGGGCCAACCATCGGCACAATGATCGTAGCTTCCCGGGGCCTGCCCGCTTGGCGGAACTGATAGACGCAAGGGGCCTAAAATTCCTCGGCTCTCGGGCCGTCCGGGTTCGAGTCCCTGAGCGGGCCCCAACCTGCCTCGGTCGCTCGCCGGGACTTCGTACCAGGCCTGTGCGAGTTGTCCTGCTGCCCGCTAGAACTGGTCTTTGGGCAAGGGCTCGCCTGCGCCGTCTTCGACCGCGGGCACGGTGCGCGAGGCGTAGTACACGCCGGGATGGCCCTTGCTGGAGCGGAGTTCGATATCGGTGGTCTTGGTGCGCCAGAAATCCGATCTCCGATTCTCCCGCGCCTTGGGATATTTCTCGTCCAGGGTCGCTCTCAACCGCCTGTCAAAGTCGTAGATCTGTTCGAAGGGAACTTCGATGAAACTATAGTAGCTGGCGTAGACACGGCCCCGATTGTTGAACTCGCAGAACAGTCGGCAGGGCTGCTCGCCGATCATGCATTCATAGACCAGGCTCATCTGGTCGCTGGAAGGTTTGAGAATCGATTCGAAGAAGTGGCTCGGCTCCGCCGCCCGCACTTCTTCAATCGTCATGCCCCAGCGAACGGACCGGAAATCGAAATCCTGAGCGAAGGCCGCCAGCGTGCCCGTCTGGCCGAGCAGAACGGCAACGATCACGACGCAGGCGCGGGACAACTTGCGGGGCATCTCGAACTTCCGATCAGGCTTGGTACGAAAGCTAACCCAAAATGGCCTTGAAAGAACCGAATATCGGCATGAACTTCTGCACGCCCTAGAGAACCTTCTGGCAGACGACCATGACGACAAGGGCGACGATCCAGTATCCGGCATCGACGTTCCTGGCATAAGCCGTCTTCTTCGTGAACATGCCGCCCGAATAGGCGAGCGCGGTAAAGGCGATGGTCGCGAGAATCGCGGTCGGCAGCGCGTTGGCTGCCGCGGCCACGCCGACGAACCAACTCATCAGGAGCAGCCCGACAAGCAGGGCAACCATGGCGCCCACGGGCATACCGCTCGCCGAACCCAAGCTGACACCCACGCCTTCCGCCCATTTCGTGCCGAACAGTTTCGGCGAATACCAAAGCCATCCCACCAGAAACGACAGGACGGCCCCGGTGATGACGCCGAGCCAGCCTACGCCTGCGACGAGTTCATTCATGGTCCATATCCTTCCTTCGAGAGGATCCGGAGCGTCGGAAGCTCCGGCCGTCCAGCCTAGACCTTCCGCCCGGTTTCCGCAGCCGCTTTGGCCCATTCGCGATCGCGGAGCGCGCGGCGCATGATCTTGCCGACCGGGCTCAGGGGCAGGGACTCGGCGAACTCGTAGCGGCGGGGCTTCTTGTAGCCGGCCAGGTGTTCACGGCAGAGGGCGGTCAGTTCGGCCTCCAGTGCCGGGCCGGGGGTGGCGCCGGGCTTCGGCACGATGAAGGCCTTCACCGCCTCGCCCCATTCCTCGTCCGGCACGCCGACCACGGCGGCCTGGGCCACGGCGGGATGGCTGTAGAGCGCGTCCTCGACCTCCTTGGGCCAGACGTTGAAGCCGCCGGTGATGATGATGTCCTTCTTGCGGTCGACGATATAGAGGAAGCCCTCGTCGTCGCGCCGCGCCATGTCGCCGGTGAAGTACCAGCCGTCGCGCAGCGCCGCCGCGGTCTCCTCCTCCAGGCGCCAATAGCCTTCCATGTTGTTCTCCGAGCGCACGACAATCTCGCCCACCTCGCCCTCGGCCACCGGCTCGCCGTCGTCGTCGAGCAGGCGGATCTCCATCGTCGCCACCGCCCGCCCGCAGGAGGCCAGCCGGTTGCCCGCCGGGCCGTCGCGGTCGATATGCTCGTGGGCGCGCAGGATGGTCGTGATCACCGGCGCCTCGCTCGAGGTATAGACCTGGGTGAAGATCGGGCCGTAGCGCGCCATTGCCGCGCGCAGCACGGGCACCGGCATGGGCGCCGAGGCATACATGAACATGCGCAGGCTGGAGACGTCGGCGGTGCCGTCGTCCTCGCGCAACAGGCGCTGCACCATGGTCGGCACCATGTAGGTATAGGTCACCTTGTGGCGCTCGATCGCGTCGAGCACGGCGCGCGCGTCGAACCGCTCATGCGGAATCTGGGTCGCCCCCGTGGCCCAAGCCGCGCCCCACATGAAGTTGAGGCCGTGGGACAGATGGCCGAGATGCAGGATCGTGTCGCCCGCCGCGAAGGCGAATTCGCGGATCACGTCCAGATTGGCGGCGCGGAAGGCCCGGTGGGTATGGACGATGCCCTTGGGCCGGCCCGTCGTGCCGCCCGTATAGCGGATCAGGACCGGAGCCTCGTCGCCATAGCGATGGGGCGCTTCGCCGTCGCCGGTCCCGCGCACGGCTTCGTCATAGCTGGCGCAGCCCGGCCGCTCGCCGCCCACCACGAAGATCGCCTCCAGGTCCGGCAGTTCGTCGCGTCGGGCCAGCACGGCATCGGCATAGCGCGATTCGCAGACCAGGATGCGCGGCGCGCAGTCGATCAGGGCGTAGAGCACCTCCGCCTCGGCGAAGCGGATGTTGAGCGGCACCTTGACCAACCCGCATTGCAGGGCGGCCAGTTCGGTCACGATGAAGGGAATGCCGTTGGGCAGGATATGGGCCAGCCGGTCGCCCGGCCGCGCGCCCGCCGCACGGTAGGCCGCGGCCAGTCCCCGCGCCATCGCGGCCGTCTCGGCGAAAGTGACCGAGCGGTCCTCGGCGTCGATCAGGGCCGTCTTGCCGGGGTGGTTGGCGACCGCCTGATCCAGCAGGTGGTTGATATCCACGCCGGCGCGGCCAGGTGCGGGCGCAGGCGCGGCTTTCGCTTCTCTCGTCACGACCGGCCCGTCTCCGCCTTCCGCTTCTTCGCCAGGAAGGCGCGGAAACCGGCTTGGGCCTCGTCCGATTCCTGGACGATGGAGGCCAGGGCGCGTTCCAGCCGCATGCCGGATTCGAGCGGCATCTCCAGCCCCTCACGCACCGCTTCGATGGTATAGGCGAGGGCGTTGGGCGAGCGTTCGGCGATCCGCGCGGCCAGCGCCATGGCCCGCTCCATCAGCTCGTCCACCGGCCAGACATGGTTGACCAGGCCGATGCGGTGGGCCTCGGCCGCCGGGATCGGATCGCCCGTGAAGAGGTATTCGTAGGCCAGGTTGAGGGGGATCAGCCGGGGCAGGCGCTGGGTGCCGCCGCCGCCGGGGATATGGTCATGGACGATCTCGGTCTGGCCGAACCTGGCATCCTCCGCCGCAACCCGGATATGGCAGGCGATGGCCAGTTCGGTCCCCCCGCCATAGGCATAGCCGCGCACCGCGCAGATCGTCGGCTTGAGGGAGTGTTCGAGCAGCCTCGTCGCTTCCTGCCAGGTGGTCATGACCTGGTCGGTGGTGAAGGCGGTCGGCTGCTCGGCCATCTCGCTCATATCGCCGCCCGCCGAAAAGGCGCGCTCCCCCGCCCCGGTCAGCACGATCGCCCGCACCGTTTTGTCCGCTGCGATCTCGCGCAGATGGCGGATCAGCAGTTCGACGCACGGAATGTCGAGCGCGTTCAGCTTCTTCGGCCGGTTCAGGGTCAGCACCGCGACGGCCCCTTCGTTCCGGCGCAGGATGGATGGTTCGGTCATTGTCCTGGTTCCTCCCCATCGGGTGTGCCCGGCCGATAGCCGTGGTCGTGGAAGCGGCGCGCGCGGTCGCGCGCGCCTTGCGGATCATGCTCGATGCCGAAGCCGTCGACCACCCGGTTCAGCATGGCGAAGAGGGCGGCGACGAGGATCGCGTCGCGGGCGCCGTCTTCGCCCCAGCCCGCCGCGATCACGGCTTCCGTATCGCCCGCGACGACCCGCGACGGCGTCTCCGTCAGTTTGCGGGCGAGGCGGAATACGGGTTTCAGCCGGTCGGCCACCGGGGCCGAATCGAGATCCGCGACCAGGGCTTCCAGCGTCGAGGCGTCGATGCCGAAGGCTTCGGCCGTCGCCCGGTGTCCGCCGACGCAATAGGCGCAGCCGTTCAGGGCCGAGACATAGGCCGCGATCAGCTCGCGTTCTCCGGGCGAGAAGGGCGACGGCCCCCGCATCGCCTGCTCGGAGACCTCGCCGAGCGCCGCGAAAAGCGCCGGATTGAGCGCCGCTGCCTGGCCCAGATTGGCCCCTTCCGGCAGGGAGGGCAGATGGGGCATTGCGGCGTATCCTCGTTCACTCGTTCGGCCGATGGCCACCGGTGGCTTTCGGGCGATCCGGGGTTTTCCCTTAGCGGTATCCGGCGGCTTTCCCCGCTTGCTACCGGTCGCTGGTCAGGGTGCCGAAACGCTCGGTCAGGGTCTTGGTGATGCCCGCCCGGTCGATCTTGCCGGCGCCGGTCAGCGGCACCGCGTCGACCACGACGACCCGGCGCGGATGGGAATAGGCCGGGCCGTGTTCCAGGCAGAAGGTGCGCAGGGCGGCCTCGTCGGCCTTCGCGCCCTCGCTTACCGCGACCATGGCGACCGGGGCATGGCCCTTGGTCGGATGGGGCACGGCGACGACGCAGGCCTCGACCGCGTCCGGATGGGTCAGCAGCAGGTTCTCGACTTCCTTGGGATAGACGTTCTCGCCGCCGCAATTGAACATGTCGTCCGTGCGGCCCTTGAAGTAGTAGAAGCCCTCCGCGTCGCAGGCGAAGAGGTCGCCGGTGCGCAGCCAGCCGTCGACGATGCGCTGCTTGTTGACCTCGGGCAGGTTGTAATAGCCCGAGATCACGCCGGGATTGCGCACCCAGAGTTCGCCGTAGCTGTCATGGTCCTTGCCGTCCGCGCCGACCAGTTTGACCTCGCCCTCGGGCCAGGCCGCACCCGCGCTGTCATAGGGCACGGGCCGCCCGTCGGTCGGCGGGCCGAGCATCACGGGGCCGCCCTCGGTCAGGCCATAGCTCTGGATCACCGTCACGCCGAAGGTCTCGGCCAGGCGGTTCATCAGTTCCTCATGCACGGGGGCGGAGCCGACGACCATGATCTGCATGGCCGAGAAATCCAGGCGCGCGATCAGGTCCTTCTCTTCCAGCAGCAGGGCGAAGACTGTGGGCACGCCGCCCGCGCCGGTGCAGCGGTATTTCGCCAGGGCCTCGAGGAAGGGGCGCGGCTTGAAATCCGGCAGCAGGACGACCGAGCCGCCCGACCACAGGCGCGGCTTGATCGCGCCCGCCATGGCGTTCTTGTGATAGAGCGGCATGGCCGCGATGGTCCGCAGCTCCGGTCCGGCGGGCCAATGGGTGCAAATGCAGCGCGTCCACCAGATCTGCCCGTCATGGGTCAGCGGCACGCCCTTGGGCCGCCCAGTCGAGCCGGAGGTATAGCCGAGGAAGCAGAGATGGGTCTTGGGATCGATCTCCGGCGGGGAGAAGGCCGGCCCGGCGCCGGACAGGGCATCCTCGTAGGCGTCCCAACCGTCCCTGGGATCGCCCAGTGCGATACGGGTCGAGAGGCCACGCCGCTCGACGATCTCGGCCACCGCCGGATTCGCCGCGATTTCGACGATGGCGCCCTTGGCGTCCGAATTCTCGGCGATGTAGTCCAGCACCCCCGCGCCCTGGCGGGTGTTGAAGGGCACGGGCACGATGCCGGCGCGCATGGCGCCGAACATGGCCTCGACGAATTCCGTCCGGTTGCCGACCGACAGGATCATGCGGTCGCCGGGTTTCATGCCCCGGGCGGTCAGCGCGGCCGCGACCCGGTTCATGCGCTCGTCGAGTTGACCGTAGGTCGCGCGCCTTTCGGCCCCGCCCCAGAGGTCGATCATGGCCAGGCGGCCGGGATCCTCGGCCGCGATATCGGCCAGGAAATAGCCGAAGTTGGTCTGCTTCAGGTGCGCGATATCCATGGTGGCGGCGGCCTACGGGTTGATGATGACTTTGCCGAAGACCTCGCGGTCGCGCAGCACGCGGAAGCCCTCATGGGCCTCGGCCAGCGGCAGAACCTTGTCGATCACCGGCACGATTGCGCCCGAGCGGGTCTTGTCGATCAGGGCTTCCAGATCCTCGCGGGCCCAGCCGTTGGAGCCGATGATCTCGACCTCGCGCCGCCAGATGTAGCGGATATCGGTCGCGGGATCGAAGCCGGCGGTCGCGCCGCAGGTCACCATGCGGCCGAAATTGCCCAGGGCGCGCAGGCTGGGCACCCAGGTGTCGCCGCCCGTGTAGTTCACGATCAGGTCGCAGCCCTTCTTGCCGCTGATGCCCCAGGCCGCGCGGGAGAAATCGTCCTTGGTGTAGTCGATCAGGTGATCGGCGCCCAGCGCCTTCAGCCGGTCCAGCTTGTCCTGGCTGCTGGCGCAGGCGATCACGGTCGCGCCTGCCGCCTTGGCGATCTGGACGCAGGCCGTGCCGACGCCCCCGCTGGCGCCCAGGATCATGACCAGATCGCCCTTCGCGACCCGCCCACGGGTCAGCATCATGCGATGCGCCGTGCCGTAGGCGATGGGCAGGGCCGCCGCCTGTTCGAAAGTCACGTCGTCGGGCAGGGGGATCAGGTTCGTCTCGGCGATGGTGATCTTCTCGCACAAGCCGCCGTTCATATCCTCGCCCAGGGCGCCCAGGGTGCGGCCCTTGCGGACGGCGGGGTCGAGCAGCACGCGCTTGCCGATCCAGTCCTCCGACACGCCCGCACCGACCGCCCCGACGGTGCCCGAGATATCGCCGCCCGGGATGCGCGGCATCTCGACCGGAAGGCCGGGCATCCCGACCAGGACGAAGACGTCGAGATAGTTCAGGCCGCAGGCGGCGATATCGATCAGGACCTCGCCCTCGCCGGGTACCGGGTCGTCCCAGGTCTCGATCTTGATCTCGTCGAGATCGCCATGCTTGTGGATCGCGGCGACTTTCATGCCTGAATCTCCTCTACGCGGTGGTGTCTGCAAAAACGGTCGCAGGGAAAGTGCCAAGCCCGCATGGCTGTTGCAAGCGATCCGGACGCGCGCCATGGTCCGGACCGAAGAAGAGAGGGAGACATATCCATGACCAAGCATAGTTCGGGGCATATTTCCGGCATCGACCACGCGGTCATTCTGGTGCGCGATCTGGACGCGGCCCGCGACCGTTACGAATCATTCGGCTTCACCATGTCGACGCGCGGCTTCCACAGCGAGCATATGGGCACGGCCAACCACACGATCATGCTGCAGGACGATTATTTCGAGATCCTCTCGCCGATCAAGCCGACCGAGCAGAACACGCGCTGGCGGCATCTGCTCGAGAGCGGCGATCAGCTGGCCGTCGTTCCCGTCCGCGTCGAGGATGCGAAAGCGGCGGTCGAGGCGCTGCGCGCGGCCGGGGTCACGATCTCGGATCCGGTCTATTTCGAGCGGCCCGTCACCCTGCCCGGCGGGGGCAAGGCGATGGCGGCCTTCGAGGCGGCGCATATCGCGGCGGAAGACACGCCCGGCATGGCCATCTTCGGCTGCAAGCATCACACGCCCGAGGTCGTCTGGCTGCCCGAGCTCCAGCGCCACGCCAATGGCGCGAAACGTATTCTGGGGGTCACGGTGGTGGTCGAAAAGCCGACTGCCCTGGCGGGGGCCTATGAAAAGATATTCGGCGCGGGCAGCGCCCGGATCGAGGCAGATACCCTAATCGTCGAGACCGGCAACGCGCCGATCCGCTTCGTCACGGCCGATGCCATGATGGCCTCCTATCCCGAAATCGATCTGGGCGACATCACCGCGCCGCGGGTTCTGGGCCTGATCCTGGAAACCGACGATATCGAATCGGCGAACCGATGCCTGTCATCGGCCGGCGCCGGCTCGGTCGAACTGCACGGCGCGCTCTTCGTGCCGCCGGCCGAGGCCCACGGCGTGCTGCTGGAATTCCGCGCGGCGAAGTAGACCGCTCAAACCCGGCCCTCGCCTCGGGGCGGGGGCCGTGGTCCGTCAGGTCACGAGGGCGCGGTCGAGGAAATCGAGCACGGCGGTATCGAAACCCGCCGGGGCCTCCAGGGGCACGAAATGGCCCACGCCCTCGAATTCGACAAGGGTCGCACCGGGGATGCCGGCGGCGACGAAACGGGTCGATTTTCGGCAGGGCCAATCGAGCTGACCGAGCAGGGCCAGTGCCGGAATGCGCATCCGTCCCAGCGCATGGGCGCGCCGGTAGACCGGTTTCCGCCGGGCCAGCAGATGCATGAGAATGGCATCGAGACCTTCGGGCGAATGCTGGCGGATCAGGCGATGGATATGCTTGCGGCCGTGGGGGTGCTGGCGCGCGTAATGGCGGAACAGGGCGCTGCGCATCAGTTTGCGCGCGAAATCGGCGAGGCCGTCCCGGCGCAGAACCTGGACCCATTCGTCCGCCGTCCGCGCCAGGGACCAGGGATTCTCCGACCCCGAGCCGACGCCGGCCAGGACGAGCGCGGAAACCCGTTCCGGATGGCGCGTCGCTAGGTTGAGGGAAATGCCCGCGCCCATCGAGAAGCCGACGAAGGCTGCCTTCTCAATCCCCAACCGGTCGAGCAGGGCGATCAGATCGTCGGCGAAGACATCCTCGGCATAGGCTCGGGGGTCGCCTGGCGTTTCGGACAGACCGTGACCGGGCAGATCCGGGATGATGACCCGATAGCGCCCGGCGAAACTCTTGCGCTGGCGCCACCACATGCGCCGTCCGCAGGCCAGCCCATGCACCAGAATGACGGGCGGCCCCTCGCCATACTCGTCGTAATGCAGACGGGCTCCGTTCGCCTCGATCTCCGGCATCGGTGGCCTCAGGCGCCCGTGCCGGCCGGGGTGAGGCGGCCGTCCGCAACCAGTTCTTCGCCATCGACCGAGATCGTCGCATGGCGGAACATCATCCAGCGGTGGAGGTTCGACTTGTTGGTGCCGCCCGATTCGATGTTCTCGCCGATGGTCAGACGAAGGACGCCGTCGCCGAAGCCGCAATAGGGCAGGAAGCTGCTGCCCTCGACCTCGGTCAGCAACGGATTGCAGCCCAGCACGAATTCCCCGAGCCGGTCCCGGTCGCCGGTCTGTTCGGCCCAGAGACGATCGAGTTCGCCCTGATTGCCATCGGTTTCGAGCCGGGTGATGCGCCCGCCCTTGAAATGGATGCGCAGGCCGGAGCGCATGAAGGGGCGGAAATCGAGACCATAGCCGAGAACCGGATAGCCGGGATCGGTATCGAAAGCCATCACACCGCTCGCGCTGTCCTGATCGGGGATCGTGCGCAGGGCGCCGCAGGGAATCTCCTCCTCGCGGTCGCGCGCGTTGCTGGCATCGGCCATAGCCAGCCGCGAGGCGTCGCCGTCGTTAAGGCAGAAGCGGTCCGTCATGCGGAAGCTGAGATCGGTGCCCGCGGGGTCGGTCACGCGCACGGTTTTGCCGCGCGTCTTGGCGACCAGGGTGTCCATCGTGCGGCGGAGGGCGGGCTGGTCCAGGTCCAGCGTGGCGCGCTGATAGACGAGGTTGAGCGCCTGATTCGCCGCGCTGTCCGGATCGGGATCGTTGGGGTCATGGAACCAGTGGAAATGAACCGAACGGCCGGGCCAGTCCTCCAGCACCTTTTCCGATTGTCCGACGGCATGGGTCGCATGGCGCGGCCGCCAGTCGTTCTGCAGCCAGATGAAGACATCGGCCACGGCGAACATGGCGCGCATGGCATCATCCTCGCGCTGCTCCGACTCGGAATCGGTCTTGCAGCCGCCGGGTCCACGCAGCGGCGCGATATCGGGGGTCCAATGCAGGATGGTCGCCAGTTCGATGGCATCGGCGCGCTGGATCTCGACCCGTATGGCGTCGAGCATCGCGCCGCCGCAATAGGGGTTGGCGGAGAGGATCACCCGCTCATGCCGCTCAAGCTTGAGCGCGTCATGGACGACGCGCTTCGCCATGCCTTCCCAGTCCAGCTCGTGACTCGGCTCCAGGCCCTGGTAGGCGATGGGAAAGGGATCCGATTGGCGCATGGCAATCTCTCTTGAAGTTGGACGGTCGGGGCGGCCGGGCGGGCAGCCGGGCTACATCGAGACGAGGGCCCTCGGCAGATAGGTCGCCAGCCAGGGCAGCGCGAGCACGAGAAGCAGGACGACGACCTGACAGGCAACGAAGGGGGCGACCCCCAGATACATGTCCTTGTAGGTGATCTGCGGCGGCGCGATCGAGCGCAGATAGAAAATCGACGGCGCCATCGGCGGAGTCAGATAGGAAGTCTGGATCACGATCATCATCAGCACGGCGAACCAGACGGGTTCGACGCCGTGGCCGGCCAGGGCGGGCAGGAAGATCGGCAGGCAGATCAGGACGATCGAAACCCAGTCCAGGATGAAGCCGAGCAGGAAGACGATGAACAGGCAGATTGCGATCGTGCCGCTCGGGCCCAGTTCGAGATAGTTGAGCGTGTCGTCGACCAGCCGATGGCCGCCATGGACCCGGAAGATGTTGGAGAACATCGTGCCCGCGGTGACGATCATCATGATCATGCTGTTGACGACCAGGGTCGAGCGCAGCGTCTGGGTCATCATCTTGAAATTGAGCTTGCCGTAGAGGCCCGCGAGGATGAAGACGCCGACGGCGCCGACGGAGGCCGCCTCGGTCGGCGAGGCCACGCCCAGCATGATCGAGCCAAGGACCGCCACGATCAGTGCGGTGGCGGGCACGAGCGCGGTAAAAGTGACGACCACCTTCTCCCAGAACGGTACGTCGGCGACCTCGGCCGCCGCGGGCCCGTCATCGGGCCGCAACAGGCAGCGCAGGACGATATAGCCAAGGAACAGGGCAACCATGATACCGGCGGGAATCAGCATGGCCGCGAAAAGCTGTCCCACGCTCATCTGCGCGACGGATGCGTAGATCACGACCACGAGGGAGGGCGGGATCATCGTGCCGAGCGAGCCGCCGGCGCAGATCGTTCCGGCGATCAGGTCGCGATCGTAGTTGTAGGTCATCATGGCGGGGATCGCCATCAGGCCGATAACAACTTCGACCGCGCCTACGATGCCGGTCGAGGCGGCGAAGATCGCGCCCATGATCATGGTCGCCAGGGCGAGGCCGCCGTTCAGCTTGCCGAGCCAGAGTTGCAGCGCCTGGAACAGCCGTTCGGCGATGCCCGAGCGTTCGAGCATCGCGCCCATGAAGATGAAGGGCGGCACGGCCGACAGCAGATACTGCGTCGCGACCTGAAGGACGGTGTTGTAGAGCTGGATGCCGACGATCTCGCCGAACACCGGCAGCCCGAAGAAGAAGGCGATGCCGAACAGGGCAAAGGAAATCGGTATCCCGAGGAAAACCAGCAGAAACAGCGCCGGGAACATCAGGGAGGCGAGCAGTTCACCCGACATCGAGGGAGTGCTCCTTGTCCTTGACGCTCGGTCCCGGGACCGCGTCGGGATCGACAATGCCGATGACGTGTCTCACGGCCTCGGCCGCGGATTGGACCAACAGGCCGAACAGCCCGATGGTGATGCCGGTATAGAAGGGCCAGATCAGCGGTTCCCAGGCACTCATCGTTTCGATGCGGCCCAGGTCGTAGGCCGAGATGGCGCGCGTCACGCCAAGCCAGGTGATGAGGCCGAAGCCGGGCAGCAGGACGCCGAGATAGAAGATCAGATTGATGAAATGCTGCAGGCGAAGCGGCAGCATCTGAGATAGAAAATCGATTCGCACATGGCCGTTCATGCGCAGCGTGAAGCCCGCGCCGATCACGAACAACGAACCGTTCAGCATATAGGTGATGTCATTGGCCCAGACCGTCGGGTCGTTGAAACCCTTGCGGCGGATGACCTCCTGCATGGTGACCACGATCATCACCACGATCATCGCCATCGCGCCATAGGCAAGCCAGCGGCTGAACGAATCAATCGCCGGCAGGATGCGGTTGAGCAGGGTATTTTTCACAAGTACACCATCCGCCGGATGGCGGACCTCATCGCTTGATGCGGTCCGCTCCGACGACTCAAATGAGTCGAGTAACGCCGTTCGCGCTACCGGATGTTGTCGGTGTGGTCGACCACCATGTAGCCCGAATGGGCACGCCAGAAATCCTGGAACTCGGTGATGGACTTGAACGCCCGCTCGGCAAAGTCGTTGCCCTCGGCCTTGGAGGCCGCGGCGGCTTTCACGCCCCAGGCCCGGGCCGCTACGCGCGACTTTTCCTTGAACTCCTCGTCCAGGGCGACGAACTCGTTGTCGCCCTTGAACTCGGCGAGCGTCTTCATGTCCTTGAGCTGGATGCGGGCCATGGTTTCCCAGGTCGTCAGCTTGGCCGCGATCTCGATCTTCTGGCGGATATCCTCCGGCAGGGCGTCCCAGCGATCCTTCTGCATGATCAGCTCGAAGCCCCAGGCCGGCGCGTGGATGCCGGGATAGATGATGTAGGGCGCAACCTCGGGTAAGCCGAGCGCGAAGTTCTGGCTGGGCATGGAGTATTCGGCCAGATCGAGCTGCTTCTTCTCGAGCGCGCCGTAGACCTCGCCGCCGGGGAAGACGGTCGGCGACGCGCCGAAGGCTTCCTCGACGACCGCGGCCCAGTTGCCCAGGGTACGGTATTTGAGGTTCTTGAGGTCCTCGACCTTCGTGATCTTCACGTGGGAATGGGCGAAGATTTCGGACGGGCCGACGCCCAGTGGGATCGAATGCAGGTTCATCGTCTCGCGGCGATGCTCGGTCAGCAGCTCTCCGCCGCCGCCGAAATAGACCCAGGGGATGAGCGAATCGGTGCCCAGGCCCGTCGGGAAGGCCAGGGCCATCGCGTTGTACGGATCCTTGGTGCCGAGGAAGAGCGGTGTCGAAATGCCGGCATCCGCGACGCCGTCCTGAACGGCCTCGAAGATCTTGAAGATCGGCGACAGGACGCCGCCGTCGAAGATCTCGAACTTGACCTTGCCGTCGGTCAGAACCTCGACATATTTCGCGAACGGAAGCGCGAGATCTTCGTTATAGACCTCGGTCAACGGTGCGATCGTGGCCGTCTTGAAAACATATTCCTGCGCATCGGCTGCCGAAGCGGCAAATGCGAACACCGAGGCGGCAGCGGCCGCCTTAATAACCTTTTTCAATGAATACTCCTCCGAGTTGCCTCCCGGCGCCCTGCGAAACTGCCGTTTCCAGCCTTCGCGATTGCCGCTATCGGTCGCCGGAATTTGTTCCCTCCGTGCGACCCGAGGAGGGACTATATCAAAAGGCGGTTCGGCTATCCAAAGGTTTATCGGGCCAAAGGTTTATTGGGTGATCTCTCGGGGACGTGGCCGCGGCGGACTTGCCCAGCCGGGGAGCCTCAACGAAGATGCGGACCGTCGCAGGGGAGTGGGCATGGACCAAAACAGGATTATCGCGAATGTGACCGTGGTCGACGGTCTGGGCGGCCGCTTGGCGGACCGCTTCGTCGCCGTCGAGAACGGGGTGATCGCTGAAATCGGCGCCGCCGGCGATCTGCCGGCCACGCCGCGGCTGCCGGTCGAAGACGGCACGGGTCGAACCCTGATGCCGGGCCTGATCGATTGCCATGTCCATCTCAGCCTCGACGGCGCGCCCGACGCGATTCAGCAGATCGCGGGCGACCCGCCCGCCGTCGCGGCGTTGCGCTTGGCCACCAATGCCGAACGCAGCCTGGCCGCCGGTATCACTACGGTGCGCGACCTGGGCGCGAAGCTTCATGTCGATATCGATTTCCGGAAGGCCGTGATCGCGGGCATCTGGCACAAGACACCGCGTCTGGTTCTGTCCGGCCGGCCCCTGACCATGACCGGCGGTCATTGCTGGCAGTTCGGGCGTGAGGCCGATGGCCCGGACGAGTTGCGCAAGGCGGCGCGCGAACAGATCAAGGCCGGGGCGGACTGGATCAAGCTGATCGCTTCGGGCGGGATTCTTTCGCCCGGCACCGAGCCGGAATCGCCGCAGCTCGAAGAGGCAGAGATGCGCGCCGCCATCGAGGAGGCCCACAAGGCGGGCCGCCGTGCGGCCGTCCATGCCCATGGCGCGGCGGGGATCAAGAACGCCCTGCGCGCGGGCATCGATTCCGTTGAACACGCCTATTTCCTCGACGACGAGGCGATCGAAATGATGCTCGAACGCGATGCCTGGCTGGTGCCCACGACCTGGGCCTGCAAGGTCATCGTCCAGGAAGGCCACGAGGGGGGCATCCCGTGCCATGCCGTGATGAAGGCGGAAGCGGCGCTGGAACGCCAGCGCGAGAGCTTCCGCAAAGCCCATGCCGCGGGCGTCCGGATCGCCATGGGCACGGATGCGGGCACGCCCTATAACCGCCACGGCGAGAACGCGCGCGAGCTGGAAACCATGGTTGAGCTGGGCATGACGCCGATGGAGGCGATCTGTGCCTCGACCGGCCTGGCGGCCGAACTGCTGGGCCTGGCCGACAGGATCGGCGCTATCGAGACCGGGCGGGAAGCCGATCTTCTGCTCGTCGACGGCGATCCGCTGGGCGATATTTCGGTGCTCTGCGACCGGGCCAATATCGCCCAGGTGTACAAGGCCGGCGTTCCGGTCCACGCCGAGCCGGGCGCCATGGCGGCCCCTTAGGAATCACACGAAGCCAATTCGAAATACACGAAGGAGGACGAAGCATTGACCAATGAGCCCGACATCCTGGCCACCATTCGCGAATGGCTGGCGACCGGGAAATACCACGAATTTCTGGGCGTGGAGCTGGTCGAGGCGGATCTGGCCAAGCAGGAACTGGTGCTCAAGCTGCCCTATAAGGCGGATTTCGAGCGCATGCCCGAATCCGGCCAGTGGCATGGCGGAGTGATCGCCACCTTCATCGATATCGCGGGGGACTTTGTCCTGATGCTGGCAACCGGCAAGGGCATTCCCACCATCGACCTGCGTATCGATTTCGTGCGCCCGGCGATCGACACGGACCTGACGGCCAGGGCGCGGATTGTGCGCGCCGGCCGCTCCGTCGGCTTCGCCGATATCGAGCTGTTCAACGACGACGGCCGGCTGATCGCCAGCGGGCGCGGCTGCTACAGCACGCTTTAGGGACGGATCGGCCAGGGAAGGACGGGCCATGACGATGGCGGAAAACATCTTCCGGACGGAGCGCACCGTCTGGTGGGGGCAGGCCGATATGGCGGTCATGATCAACATGCCCCGCGCCTTCGATTTCGCGGGCGAGGTGATCGAGGAGTTCCTGCGCGATCGGCTGGGCTTCACCTTCCGCCAGATGATCCAGGAAAAGGGCTTCGACCTGCCCTTCGTCCATGCCAGCTGCGACTATTCCGCGCCCCTGATCGAGGGCGAGAGCTTCGACATGACCCTTCAGGTCGGCAAGCTGGGCACGAAATCGATCACCTGGATCGTCACCGCCTATAAGAAGGACGGCGAGAAGGCTTTCCAGACGAGACTGGTCAATGTGGTGCTGAACCACGCGACCGGCCTCTCGATGCCAATTCCCGATGCGGTGCGGAGCGGGCTGACGCCCTATCTGATCGAGGCTTAGGCCGGGCGGCTCAGGCGGCCGTCTCGCCGTCGGTCGCCAGATCCTTCAGGGTGCGGCCGTGCAGCGCACTTTCCGTGCTGTCGTCGACCGCTTTCACGATTTCCGCGACGGCCGCTTCCTCGGGCAGGCGCTCGATCACCAGGGTCAGGCGCTGGACCCCGCGGATGGCGTCCAGGGCAGCCTTGACCGGCGTCATTTCCCAGGGTGCGGCCGGTAGAAAGGCGTTCTGGTTCTCGCCGACCCGGGCGATCAACCCGGCCTCTTCCAAGGCGGTCAGCATGGGTTCGATGATGTCCGGCGGCACCCGCAATGCCTGGGCCAGGCCGTCGGTCGAGGGCGGCGCCTCGCCCTGGTAATAGGCGCGGCCGATGCGCTGCGCCACCAGCAGGGCGACCCGCTCTCCTGCCCGGTTGCCGAGCACCATCGCCTGCGGATCGGCGCCCATATAGTCCGGGTTCTGCACGAAGAAGGAGACGGATGCGCCGGTCAGCAGGATGATCCAGCTCATATAGAGCCAGAGCAGGAAGACGAAGAGGGTCGCGAAGCCGGAATAGATCGCCGCGTAGTTCGGCGATTGGGCGACGAAGGAGGCGAAGCCCCAGCCCGCAACGCTCCACAGCACGGCGGCGAACAAGGCGCCGACGAAGGCGGCGCGCGGATGCACCCTGGTGTTCGGCATGTAGAGATAGATGAAGGTGAAGGCCAGGGTCGTCATGAGATAGGGAATCACCCGGCCGAGAATCGCGACCACTGTGCCGAGCGGTTCGATCGATGAGAGGGACTGGACGATCTCGTTGTTGGTCAGCGAGGCGGTGATGCCGAGAGCGCCGAAGACCAGGGCCGGGCCGAGCACGAGCACGCTGATATAGTCGCGCACTCGTTGGGTAAGATTGCGCTCGCGGTGGATGCGCCAGACATGGTTGAAGGCCCGCTCGATCTTCGACATCAGGGAAATCACGGTGAAGAAGAGCAGCACGAAGCCGACCGAGCCGAGCACGCCGACCTTCATGTTGTCGACGAAGTCGATCACGTTCGCCGTGATCTCGACCGCCTTGTCGCCCAGCGGCGCAAGGAGGCGGAGCAGCATCGGCTCGATCTGGTTGTGGACGCCGAAGCCCTTGAGGATGGAAAAGCTGATCGCCAGCAGCGGCACGAGGGACAGCAGGGTGGTGTAGACGAGGCCCGTGGCCCGCATGCTGATCTGGGAGCGGTTCCAATCGCGCAGCACCGCATAGCCCAGGCGCAGGGCGCGCAATGGCCAGCGCTGCCACCAAGTCATGGCCGAGGTATTGGCGCGCCAGATCGCGCGGTCGGCGGCGCGCGCCGTCTCGGGAATATCGCGCAATTTTTCGAGCACTAGGCGCTCCGTTTCCTGACCCGCGGCCAGTATAGCGAATTCAGCCCTGGCCGCGGGGTCAGAGTCGGTCGGTGGTCAGGGGGCGGGGCGCATTGCGGCTGCCCCAGAAACCCCAGCGGTCGGCGCCGCCGCGGTCGCCAGGGCCGGCGATGGCATTGCCGCGCTGGCCGCGCGCCTCGCCCGGCAGGTCCCCGAGATCGATGGCGTAGCCGCGTGCCCGGGCAAAGGCCACCAGACCTTCGGCGGTCTCGCCCGCTATGCCGGCATTCCGCTCCAGGGCCGCGTCGCCCTTCGCGTCGGCGATGAAACGCGCCAGTTCCTTCCGACTCATCCGGACCTCCTCATTCAGTGTCGTCGCGCAATCCGAACTCGACCCAGGTCTCGAAGCAGAGATTGCGGACCAGGGACTGCACGCCGATCGTGGCCCGGCAACCATAGCCCGCTTCCGGGCCGAAAACATCGGCCAAAAGGTCGGTCATGCCGTCGGCGACTTGCTGGACGTCATAGAAATCCTCGGCGGCGACGACGAAGTTGAGGCTGCGGATCAGGCACTCGACCCGGTCCAGGTTGCCGAGTGCCGCGCGCACTCCGGCCAGAACATTGAGGCCGGCGATGCGCGCCGCCTCGCGCCCCTGCTCGAGGGTCACATCGCGGCCAAGGCGGCCCGGATGGACGACTTCGCCGCGTCGGACCGGCGCATGGCCTTCGAGATAGAGTACGCCGCGGTGGATCCGCCAGGGCCGGATCCAGGTATCTCGCGTCCCGACATAGCTGCCCTGCGAGAAATCTGGAATCTCAAGGCCCAGGTCCCGCGCCCGTCTTTCCGCGCTCATGGTCTGCCCCTCCTGGCCCGGTTTGCGCCGGGATCAGCATAGCCCGAGGACCAGCGCCGCCGGCTGGCAAATTGCGGGGTGGCCGGATAGCCTTCGGCGCATGGGATCGCGCGTGGGAGCGTCATGAACGAAGGGCAGAAGACCACGAACGCGACGGCGGAAGACGGTGCCGCCGCTCTGGCCGGCGCCGCCTTCGCGCAGGCGCTCGCCGATCATAAGGCGGGCGATCTGGAAAGCGCGATCCGGGGCTACCGCGATGTCCTGGGCGCGGCGCCGGATCATGTCGATGCGCTGGCCAATCTGGGGGTCGCCCTGCGCCGGGCGGGGCGCAACGAGGACGCGATTCAGGTGATGACGGCGGGCCTGGCCCGCTGCGGCGACGCGCCGGACCTGCGCTTCAATCTGGGCAACGCTCTGCGCGATGCGGGGCGCGATGCCGGGCGCGACCCCGGGCACCTGGCGGCGGCGGTGGAGCAGTACCGCGCGGTCCTGCGCCTGGCCTCAGGCCATCTCGGCGCGGCGATCAATCTGGGCCTGACGCTCAAGACTTTGGGACGCACCGACGAGGCCCTGGCGCATTACAAGGCCGCGATCGCGCACCATCCCGACGACCACGAGCTGTTCAACAATCTGGGCTCGGTGCTGTGGGAGCGGCGGCGTTTCGATGCCGCGATCGCCTGCTTCCGTCGCGCTCTCGCCATCCGGCCCGGTTTTGCGCCCGGCCGGTCCAACCTGGCGCTGGGGCGCAACGTGCTGGGCCAATACGACGAGGCGGAGGTCCTCTACCGCGCCCTGACCGAGGATGCGCCCGAGGATGCCTCCGGGAATTCCGAGGGTGACTCCGGCGCCTGGGCCGGGCTGGGTCAGACCCTGATCAATCTGGGCCGGCTCGACGAGGCGATGGCGGCCTTCGACAAGGCTCTTGCGCTGAACGCGGAGGAGGTCGATGCCCTGCTCGGCCGGGCCCGCGCCCTGTTGCTGGCCGGACGGTTGGCCGAGGGTTGGCCGGCCTATAAGGCGCGGCGGCGCAAGCCGGGCGACTGGCTACCGGTCACCGACAAGCGGGCCTGGGACGGCGCGCCGCTGGGGGGCAAGCGCATCCTGGTCTATGGCGAGCAAGGGTTCGGCGACGTGCTGCAATTCGCGCGCTATTTGCCCCTGGTGGCCGAGCGCGGCGGGCAGGTCGTCCTGCTCTGCCAGCGTCCCATCGCCGAACTCTGCGCGACGGTCGCGGGGGTCGCCGAAGTGGCGACCGACCGGGCCAAGCCGCCGGCCCATGACGTGCAGTGTTCGATCATGGACCTGCCGATGCATTTCGGCACGGTCCTGGAGACGATCCCGGCCCAAACACCCTATCTGCGCCTGCCGGAAAAGGCGCGACGCCATGTCGTGGCGCGGCGCCGGCCGGGCTTTCATCTGGGCCTCGCCTGGCGCGGCAATGCCGCGCATTGGAACGACCGCAACCGCTCCTGTCCCTTGCGTCATTTCGCGCCGCTGCTGGCCGTGAAGGGGGTGGTCGGCCATAGCCTTCAGAAGGGGCCGGGGGCCGAGGAGATTGCGGCCGAGGGGCTGGCGCCCCTGATCGGCGATCTGGGTTCCCGCCTCGGCGATTTTACCGATACGGCGGGGGCGCTGCACAATCTCGATCTGGTGGTCACGGTCGACACCGCCCTGGCCCATCTCGCCGGCGCCCTGGGCCGGCCGGCCTGGGTCGTCCTGCCCTATGCCCCCGATTGGCGCTGGATGTTGGGGCGGGAGGACAGCCCCTGGTATCCGAGCATGCGCCTGTTCCGCCAGCCCGCGCCGGGCGACTGGGCGGGGGCGTTCGCGGCGGTCGAGGCGGCCTTGGCCGAGGGGGTCGCAGCGCATACTTGACAGCCGCGTGTCGAAACCACATGCAAGGTATGTGAAACTACCGAATTAACGGATTGCCATGCCGCTGGGCCTGACCGACAAGCAGATCGCCGCCATCGACGCCGTGGTGGATATTGCGCTGCATGGCGGTGGAGGGCCGGTGCAGAGCAGCGAGATCACCACGCGCCAAGGCATTCCCCGACGCTATCTCGAACCGGTTCTCCAGCGTCTCAGCCGGGGCGGAATTCTGGTCGGCATCCGGGGACCCGCCGGTGGCTATCGCCTGGCCCGGGAACGCCGGCGCATCACCTTGGGAGACCTGTTGCGCGCGATGGACGGGGACGGGAGCGGAAACACGGCCGGGGCGGCGCCGAGAAATTCGGCCGTCCAATCGGTCGTCGGTCAGGCCCTGGAAGAGGTCGAGGCCGAGTTCCTTGCGCGGCTGGATGCGGTCACCGTCGAGGTCCTGTGCTGGCGGGCCCAGGGCGGCGAACGGCCCAAGGCGCCGCCCGCCACCATGGATTTCTCCATCTAGGTATGGCCGGGCCGCCCGATCGTCACCGGGATTCTCGTAATGCTGCGCCGCGCCCGGCCCGGTTGGACCCGCCCGGCCGCGGGCGCGTCTATGACAGCATCATCGACACCGTGGGCAACACCCCCTTGGTGCGCCTGTCGCGGCTGGCCGAGGAGGCCGGCTGCGTGGCTGAAATCTGCGGGAAATGCGAGTTTTTCAACCCTCTGGGTTCGGTCAAGGACCGGATCGGCGTGGCCATGATCGAGGCGGGCGAGCGCGACGGACGGATCGGGCCGGACACGGCGATCGTCGAGCCGACCTCGGGGAACACGGGTATCGCCCTGGCCTTCGTCTGCGCGGCCAAGGGCTATCGCCTGATCCTGACCATGCCGGAGAGCATGTCGATCGAACGGCGCAAGATGCTCAAGTTGCTGGGCGCGGAACTGGAATTGACTCCGGCTGCCGAAGGCATGCCCGGGGCGATCCGGCGCGCCGAGGCGTTGCTGGCCGAACTGCCTTCGGCCTTCATGCCCCAGCAGTTCGAGAATCCGGCCAATCCCGATATCCACGCCCGCACCACGGCGGAAGAACTGTGGCGCGACACGGAGGGACGGATCGACATGCTGGTCAGCCCCCTGGGCACCGGCGGCACTCTGACCGGCATCGCCCGGGCGCTGAAGGCACGCAAGCCGGGGTTCAAGGCTGTGGCGGTCGAGCCGGAGGACAGCGCTGTGCTGTCCGGCGGGCCGCCGGGGCCGCATCTGATCCAGGGTATCGGCGCAGGATTCGTGCCGGCGATTCTCGAGACCGGCTTGATCGACGAGGTCCTGCGCATCGCCAACGAAACCGCCTTTCAGACCGCGCGCCGTTCGGCCTCGCGCGAGGGGGTGCCGGTCGGCATCTCGGGCGGTGCGGGGATCGCCGCGGCACTGGAAATCGGCTGCCGGCCGGAGATGGCAGGCAAGCTGATCGTTGCGATCCTGCCGTCCTTCGCCGAACGCTACATCACCTCGGCACTCTTCGACGGCATCTGATCTCAGTATGTACATAAAGTTTATGTAATATATTTCTTATACATGACACATCCATATATTTGATCCGAAATAACACACAAAAAAAGTTATTCTTCCCAAAGAACATGATTTTGGAGGATTCGTCGCTTGCGCTATTTCCCCGTTTTCTTCGATCTGCGCGATCGTCCATGCCTGCTTGTCGGTGGAGGAGAGGTGGCGGCCCGCAAGCTGCGTCTCCTGCGCGGGGCGGGTGCCACCGTGACCATCGTTGCTCCCTCGGTCACGGCGGAGATCGCGGGCTTGGCGGCCGCCGGTCATATCCGCTGGCGGGACCGCGCCTTTCACGCGGAAGACTTGGCCGACGCGATCCTGGCCTTCGCGGCGACCGGCGATGAGGAGGTCGACCGGGCCGTGGCGCGCGCGGGGCGGATGGCCGGGGTGCCGGTCAATGTGGTCGATGCGCCGGTGCTTTCCGATTTCACCGTGCCGGCCATCGTCGATCGCGATCCGATCGTGATCGGCATTTCGACCGGCGGCGCATCGCCGGTCCTGGCGCGGCGCATCCGACGGTCGATCGAGGCCATTTTGCCGGCGCGGATCGGCGCGCTCGCGCGCCTTGCCGGTGAGTTTCGGAGCGCGGTCGCCGCCCTGGTGCCGGACCCGGATGCCCGTCGCCGGTTGTGGGAACGCGTCTTCGACGGCGTCGTGGCCGAGCGCGCTTTGGCCGGCGATATGCCCGGCGCGCGCGAGGCCCTGCTCTCTCTTGCCAATCGCCGCGGGGCGGTCGAGCCCCTTCCGGGTCGGATATCGATCCTCGGCGCGACCGAAAAGGACGCGGATCTGTTGAGCCTGCGCGGGTTGCATCGGCTGCAGGGCGCCGATTGCCTGATCCGCATGACCGGCGCGGCTCCGGCGCTGACGTCCATGGCACGCCGGGATGCGGAGCGCCGCGATTTCGGCCCCGACGATCCGGTCGCGCTGGGGCGATTCGCGGAGGCCGAACTGCGTTCGGGCCGCCATGTCGTGGTGATCCTCGCCGAGGACCCCGCCGCTTCGCCCGACCTGTCTGGGCTGCTCTGCGCCCTTGCCGAGCGCGGCATCGCGGCGGAGACGGTGGGGTCCGCGCCGACCCAGGCGATTCCGGAAAGGAAACGGGCATGACCGCGCGCATCGTCACCGCGAACGGGCTGCGGGACGGCGAGGTTCTCTATCTCGCCCGGGGCGGCCGGTGGACCCGCGACCTCGCCGAGGCCGAACCGGCCGAGAGCCCGGAGGCGGAGGCCGCGCTCATGGCCATCGCCGAAGGCGCCATGCGCTGCCGGGCCGTGGTCGAAGCCTATGCCATGGCCGTGGCCGTGGAGGAGGGCACCCCGCACCCGTTGAGCCAGCGCGAACGGATCCGCGCGGCCGGGCCCACCGTGGGCACGGATATCGCAATCGAAAGGGGCCGGTGATGTAACGCTACGACGAATTCGACAGCGCCCTGGTCAACGAACGGGTCGCGCAGTTCCGGGGGCAGGTGGCCCGCCGCCTATCCGGCGATCTGGACGAGGACCGGTTCAAGCCGCTGCGCCTGATGAACGGGGTCTACCTCCAGCTTCACGCCTATATGCTGCGGGTGGCGATTCCCTACGGCACCCTCGATTCGCGCGAGATGTGCCGGCTGGCGCGAATCGCGCGGGTCTACGACCGGGGCTATGGCCATTTCACCACGCGCCAGAATATCCAGTTCAACTGGCCCAAGCTGGCCGAGGTGCCGGACATCCTGGCCGATCTGGCCGAGGTCGAGATGCACGCCATCCAGACCAGCGGCAACTGCATCCGCAATGTGACGGCCGACCATTTCGCCGGGGCCGCGGCCGATGAGGTCGAGGACCCGCGCATCCATGCCGAGGTGATCCGGCAATGGTCGACCCTGCATCCCGAATTCTCGTTCCTGCCGCGCAAGTTCAAGATCGCCGTGACCGGCGCCGCGCGCGACCGGGCCGCCATCAACGTCCACGATATCGGCCTGCAGATGCTGCGCAACGAGGCGGGCGAGCCGGGCTTTCGCGTGGTCGTTGGCGGCGGACTGGGGCGGACGCCGATCGTCGGGCCGACCATCCGCGAGTTCCTGCCCAAGGCCGAACTGCTGTCCTATCTCGAGGCGATCCTGCGCGTCTACAACCGGCTGGGGCGGCGCGACAACCCGTTCAAGGCACGCATCAAGATCCTGGTGGCGAGTGTGGGCGGCGATGTCTTCGCGGCCATGGTCGAGGAGGAGTGGCAGGCCCTGCGCGGCGGTTCTCTCGACCTGCCGGAGGAGGAGGTCGCGCGCATCGCGGCCTATTTCGCGTCGCCGCCCTTCGAGGCGCTGCCGGCGCAGGATACCGGCTTCGAGGCGATGCGCTTCGAGGACCGGGATTTCGCACGCTGGTGCCGCACCAACCTGCACGCCCATAAGCAGCAGGGCTACGCGATTCTTAGCATCTCCCTCAAGCCCGTGGGCGGGGTGCCGGGCGATGCGACGGCCGAGCAGATGGAGGCGGTGGCCGATCTCGCCGAGCGCTACGGTCAGGACGAAATCCGCGTCAGCCACGAGCAGAACCTGGTCCTGCCGCATATCCGCCTGCGCGACGTCCATGCGGTCTGGCAGGGCCTGGTCGCGGCCGGGCTGGGCGCGGCCAATATCGGCCTGGTCTCGGACATCATTTCCTGCCCGGGGCTGGACTACTGCAACCTGGCAAATGCCCGCTCGATCCCCGTGGCGCAGCGCATCGCGACGCGTTTCGCCGATCTCGACCGCCAGCACGATATCGGCGAGCTGAAGCTCAAGATCTCGGGCTGCATCAATGCCTGCGGCCATCACCATGTCGGCCATATCGGCATTCTCGGGGTCGATAAGAAAGGCAGCGAATTCTACCAGATCACCCTGGGCGGCAGTGCCGGGGAGGATGCCAGCCTGGGCGATATCGTCGGCCCGGCCTTTTCCTACGACGATGTGGTCGATGCGGTGGAAACCCTGGTCGAAACCTATGTCGGCCTCCGCGAGAAGGGCGAACGCTTTCTCGACGCCTATCGCCGCCTGGGTCCGGCCCCATTCAAGGAGGCGCTCTATGCCGGTCATTAAGGACGGACAGCTGGTCGAGGACGACTGGACCTTCATGCCCGATTCCGTGCCGCTCGATGAGGTTTCCCGGCCGGTCATCTCGCTCGCGCGCTGGCAGGGCGAAAGCCGCGCACTGCGCGTGCGGAACCTGCGGCTCGGCCTGCGTCTGCCGAACGATGCCGATCCGGCGGCGGTCGGCGCCGAACTCCACCGATTCGCTCTGATCGAGCTGGAATTCCCGACTTTCCGGGACGGCCGCGCCTATAGCCAGGCCCGGTTGCTGCGCGAACGCCACGGCTATCTCGGCGAATTGCGCGCGGTGGGGGCGATCGGACGCGACCAGTATTTCTTTCTCGACCGTTGCGGTTTCGATTCCGTCACGGTCGCGGGCGACGAGGCCGAACTCGCGCGCGCGCTCGAGGGCTGGTTCGAGGCGATGGCCGAGATTTCGGTGCCGATGCAGCCCGCTTCTGACCGGCGGCCACCGGCATCGTCCCTGCGCGAGCGCCGGCGCGCCGCGGCGGGTGCGTCATGAATGCCGCCGAACAGGCGGCCTTTCTGGCCGAGAGCCATGCGGGGCTGGACGGCGTCGCTCTGCTGCGGCCGCTCGTGACGGAGGTCTTCGCTGGGCGTGTCGCGCTGGTCTCGTCCTTCGGGACCGAGGCCGCCGTGCTGCTCTCCCTGGTCGCCGAGGTCGATCCGGCGACGCCGGTCGTCTTCCTCGATACGCTCAAGCATTTCGATGCGACGGAAGCCTATCGCGACACCTTGGCCGAGCGGCTGGGGTTGATCGACCTGCGCATCGTCCGGCCGGATCCCGCGACCCTGGCGCAGACCGATCCGGACGGCACCATGTGGCGCGAGGCGCCGGATGCCTGTTGCCATATCCGCAAGGTCCTGCCGTTGCGCGCCGCGCTCCGGGGCTTCGATGCCTGGATCACGGGACGCAAACGCTATCAGGGCGTGTTGCGCGCGAACCTGCCGGCGATCGAGGCGGAAGAGGGGCGGATCAAGATCAACCCGCTCGCCAATTGGAGTCCTGAACGGATCGAGGAGGAGTTCGTCGCCCGCGCCCTGCCGCGCCATCCCCTGGAGGCGAAAGGCTACTATTCGATCGGCTGCCTGCCCTGCACGGCGCAGGCGGATCCAGTGGAGGGCCCGCGATCGGGGCGTTGGGCCGACCAGGACAAGACGGAATGCGGCATCCATCTGCCCTATCGGCCGGCGACAGGGTCGCGCGCGGCCAAACCGCGCGAGGACAGGCTGCTGGGCCGGGATGTCGGGAAATGGCCCGAACGGACCGGGGCCGGCTGTTAGGCAGCCGGC
This sequence comes from Pseudomonadota bacterium, assembly GCA_027619995.1. GTDB lineage: Bacteria > Pseudomonadota > Alphaproteobacteria > CADEGL01 > CADEGL01 > JABIRQ01. The sequence continues at coordinate 26,710 of JAQCGR010000008.1, forward strand.
TCCGGGAAGAAATCGGATCTGCAAGGCCGGATCGTCAGCGACCGCTGCGCGGACCCATGAAAAGCCAGAGGACAAAACCCAGGAAGGGAAAGATCACGACGATCAGAATCCACAGGATCTTGCCTCCGCCGGAGGCATTGCTCTGAAGAATGCTCACGACCGCCCAGATCCACAGGACGAAGAGCAGAAGGCCGATAATGCCGAATTCAAGACCCATGATGGCTGTTCCTCTCTTACTTTCGCCGGCCGGCTAGCGCCGCCGGTCGTTGCTTTCCACCGGCCGGGCCGAAACGGCATCCTGCGGGTGTCCCATAAGTTTGGCGCGGAGATCACGGGAGACGGGGTCCGGCCCAACCCATTGGGCAAGAAGGTCGGCCATCAGGCCCGGGCCGTCAACGCGTTCGCTCGAACCCGTGTTCATCTCGATCACGGTGCCGATACCGGGCCGGTAGTGAAAGAGGATGGCATCTCCCTTGCCGAGCCGGTCATAGGCGGCTTCGAGGCGCGCCAACTGGGCGGGCGTCATGTGGCGTTCGAATATGTCGCGCCATTTGCCCGGTATCGACGGGACCTCATTGATCAGCAGTTCGATACGGAAGGCGGCCGCGGTCTCGCCGTCGAGCGCCATGGTATCGCCCCGCCGGAATTCGGCCAGACGATCGCCGGGCAGATACAGCGCGGCCTCGTAGATGTCGATCCAGAGCATCTCGCGTATGCCGCTGCCGTTCTGCTCCAGCCGAAGATCGTCGAGAACGGCCATCGGCGGGGCGGCCGCCAGGGCCGCCGCGGGACAAAACAACGCCAAGAACGCGACGACGGCCGCGCGTCTAATGTCGATCATCATGCATATCATGCGATCAAACCTAGGGCGGCGGCGGGTTTCGACAATTAAACTACGTTAAACCCGCCGAATTATTTTCCGCCAGTTTGGATCGGACTGCTTCTGCTCAGCAGCGGGGTATCCGGCCATTCTCGATTCGTTTTTCTCATTCTTTTCCGCCGCGCCCACGGATCTGGGCCCAGGGCAGTTTTCGTCCGCCTGCTGGCGGCCTCCCTGTTGTGCCTGCCGCTGGGTTTGGAGCGCGAGGCCCGGGACAAGTCGGCCGGCATGCAGACCCATATGCTGGTCTCGATCGCCGTGGCGGGCGCGGCCGGCCTGGCCTGGTCGTGTTGTTCGTCCTTGCCGTATCGAAGCCCATGCCAAGGGCAGGGACCCCGAATGACCGCGGCGTCTGGCTCCGGGCACACGGAATTGGCATAATTCGCCGGGTGTGGCTCCGGCCCCCAAGGCGGGCCGCGGCAAGGAGGGAGGCGCAGTCATGACCATCGAGATTCGACCGACAGGCGGGGCATTGGGCGCGGAGGTGCTGGGTGTCGATCTGGCGCGGCCGCTGAACGACGCCGATTTCGCGACGGTTCGCCAAGCCTGGTTCGACCATCTTCTGCTGCTGTTCCGCAACCAGGACGTCCCGGCCGCGCAGCAGGCGGGTTTCGCCGCGCGCTTCGGCGAACTCGACGGCGTGCCCGGTTGGCGCGACAAGCACGCGGCGGGCGAGGAGAACATCCTCATCATCTCCAACGTCAAGCAGAACGGCGAGGCGCTGGGCGTGCTCGGCGACGGCGAGCTCGAATGGCATACCGACATGTCCTATATGCCGGTGCCGCCGAGCGTCAGCATGCTCCATGCCCGCGAGGTTCCGGACTCAGGGGGCGATACGCATTTCATGAACATGTACGCGGTTTACGAGGCGCTGCCGGCCGCTCTGGCCGAGGCCGTGCGGGGGCGGGTGCTCAACCATGACTCGTCCTATGACAGTTCGAACAATCTGCGGCCCGGCGCGAAGGAAGTGACCCGGGCGAGCGACGCGCCGGGCGCGCACCATCCCCTGGTCCGCCGCCATGCCGAGACGGGCCGGGCCGGGCTCTATCTCGGCCGCCGCCGCAACGCCTGGGTGGTCGGAATGGAGGAGGCGGAAAGCGAGCAGTTGCTGGACCGGCTTTGGGCCTTCGCCCGCCGGCCGGAATTCGCCTGGGCCCATCAATGGAAGGCCGGCGATGTCCTGATGTGGGACAACCGCTGCACCATGCACCGGCGCGATTCCTTCGACCCGGCGGCGCGGCGCGTGATGCATCGCGCCCAGGTCAAGGGCGAGGCGCCGCTCGCTGTGGAATCCGTGGCGGCCTGAGCGCGTCGCGCAACGGGAAAAGGGGCGAACGCCCCTTTTCGTTTTAATGCGCCGTGAAGATCGGGATGGTCGACTCGGCCAGGATATGACTGGTGGCGCCGCCGAAGATCATCTGGCGCAGGCGGCTGTTGGTATAGGCGCCCTTGAACATCAGGTCGCAGCCCAGGCGCGCCGCTTCTTCCAGCATCGCCTCGCCCGCACCTCGGCCGTTGGCGAGGGCATCGACCGAACTCGCGTTGACACCATTGCGGGTCAGATACTGGGCCATCTGGGCGCCGGTCGGGCCGGGCACCATGCTGTTGTCGATCGACAGGACCTTGACCGACTTGGCGGCGCGCAGAAAGCGCATGCCGAAGCCGATGGTCCGTGCCGTTTCGGTCGAGCCGTTCCAGGCGATCACGATCTCGTCGCCGACCGAGGCGGGCGCCACGGGCGGGGCGATCAGGATGGGCCGGCCGCTTTCGAACAGCGCCGCCTCCAGCGTCGCCATGGCGGGGGTCAGGCTGCCGCGGATGGGGCGGCCGACCACGATCAGATCGAAGGACCGGCCATAGCTGCCGACCACATCGTCGCCGGGTGCGACCTCTTCCAGCCAGCCGGCGATCGGGGTCTCGACCGCGCCTTCCGGCCGGCCGCGCGGGATGCCCTGCTCTTCGAGAAAGGCATCGTAGAGCTTCTTGGCGGTTTCGGTTCGCGCCTCGTCCTGGCGCTCGAATCCTTCGACCAGATCGGGAGTGGCGGCGACCAGGCCGGCGGCGCCGGCCGCAACGACGCCGGGCAGGGCCGGGCGCACATGCAGGCCCTCGATATAGCTGTCGAAGCGCCGCGCGGTGTGGAGAGCTGTGACGAGCATGGAGCGCAGGACATCGCTCTCTTCGACGGGAACGAGAATGGTCTTCATGGCTGGGCTCTCCCCGGTTGATGCTTCAAGGTCCGAGCGTTCCATCCGCTCTGAACCGGTCGGCCCGCATTATACGCGACCATGCCCGGCGAAGCGATGCATCGCGGAGCCGGCCTGGCGATATGTTGACCGGACACGCCGGCCCGCCCAGTCTTCGCGGGTTCGAGGATCGGAGGAAAGACCTCATGATAAAGCCATACGAGACGCGTGATGGGGCGGCGATGCCGCGCCTGGGCATGGGCACCTGGTATATGGGCGAACGCGCGGCGACGCGGGCGCGCGAAATCGACGCCCTCCGCCTGGGCCTGGACCTGGGGTTGAGCCTGATCGACACGGCCGAAATGTACGGCGACGGCGATTCCGAAGCCCTGGTCGGCGAGGCCATCCAGGGCCGCCGGGACGAGGTCTTTCTGGTCACCAAGGTGCTGCCCCACAACGCTTCGGCCAAGGGCACGATCGAAGCCTGCGAGCGCAGCCTGCGCCTGCTCGGCACCGACCGGATCGATCTGTTTTTGCTGCATTGGCAAGGCCCGCACCGGCTCGAAGACACCTTCGCCGCCTTCGAGCGGCTGAAGGCCGCGGGCAAGATCCGCCATCACGGGGTCAGCAATTTCGATGCGGAGGACATGGCCGAGGCCGAAGCGGTCGGTGGCGGCGCGGGCATCGCGGACCAGGTTCTCTACAGCCTCGCCAGCCGGGGCGCGGAGCGGCGGCTGATCCCCTGGTGCGCCGAACGCGGCGTCGCGGTCATGGCCTATTCGCCCTTCTATCACGGCCGGATGGACGTGGCGGCGGCCCTGGACGAGGTAGCAGGCCGCCACGACGTCACCCCCCATGCGGTGGCGATCGCCTGGACCCTGCGGCACGAGAATATCATCTGCATCCCCAAGGCGGCGAACCCGGACCATATCCGCGCCAATGCCGCGGCCCTCGATCTGGCGCTGACGGACGAGGACCTAGCGGCCTTGGACGCCGCCTATCCCGCACCGGCACGCGACGTGCCGCTGGATATCCTCTGATATCCGGGGCGATTCTCGACGGGACTTGGCCCTAGGGCGCAACCGGGCGCAGCACGGTTTCATGGGGGAAGGCGGCGCGCACGGTTTCCGGGCGCAGGGGCAGTTGGACATAGTCGCCGCGCCGCCAGAGCTCGGCCTGGTCCATGAAAGCGGGGCTGCCGATCCGGCCGTCCTGGCCGCCCAGCAGGGCGAACCAATTGGCATCGGGATCGGCCATATCCGAGACATGGCGCGACTGGGAACCGAAGGCGGTGTCGTGCTTCTCCTTCGCCGCCCTGTGCGAGGTCTTCATCAGGGTCTGCTTGCCGCCGCCCACGGGCCATTCGGCGAAACGATATTTCCCGCCGATAACCGGCAGATTGGCGAGGGGATGGGTCAGGGCCATGCGATGCATTTCGCCCCAGCTGCCGTGTTCGGCAACGGCCTCGCCGGCGGTCTCCAAAGCCTCGGCCAGCGGGCCGGCGATCTTGCCGGCATCGGCCTCCGCGATGCGGGTCGCGAGCAGGCTGTAGCCCTTGGCATCCACGGCGAAGAGGGCGGCGTCGGCCGGGCCATGCGCGGCTTCACCGAAGGCATCGACGAAAACCTCGAAGGCCAGGGCGCCGGCGGAATCCGCCTCATGCGCACCGTCCCAGCCGGCCAGGGCGTCGAGGGCCTTGCGTTGGTGGGGCGTGGCGTCGCCATTGATGCCGATGGCATTTGCCTTGGCGGTAATGGCGTCGCGCAGGGGCGCGGCCGAGGGCATGGTGACGTCGCGCTGGAAGCTTTCCAGATGGGCGAGGTCGATCCGGCCGTTGGCGCGCACCAGTTCCGCCATGCGCCCGACCCGGTCATCGGGCGAGAAGAAATAGCCGACGGGGAAAGCCGTCTCGACCGGCCGGTTGTTGGCCGAGGCGAGGAAGCCCGCGGCCGGGTTGTAGCTGGCCGGCAGCTGGGTCGCATCGGCGAAGCCGCGCCACAGGTTTCGCTCCTCGCGCGGGTCGAGCACCAACCCGTCGGGCGTCTTGTAGTCGCGGATCGGCAGGCGCACGGCCATGACCTGGCCGATATTCCCGTCGGTATCGGCGTAGAGCATGTTCTGGGCCGAGACGGCGAAACTCTCGAAGGCTGCCCGGAACTCGTCCCAGTTCCGGGCCCGGTTGACCCGCAACATGGCGGTGACCTCGTCCGTCGCCTCATGCCCGACCCAGCGCAGAGCGAAGGGTGGGCCGTCCGCCACGCCCAGGGGCGGCGCATCGGAGATGATCGGGCCATAGGGCGTTTCGCGGATTGTGACCTCCTCGTCGAACCACCAGCGGACCTTGATCATCTCCCGGCGTTCGGTGATCTCGGCCGGGTCCAGGGCGGAGACGTCGTAAAGATCGCTCGACGCGGCGCGCATATTCGTGCCGCCCCAGGCGATGTTTTCGTTCCGCCCGAGGGCGATGAAGGGCACGCCCGGAATCATCATCCCGACCGCGTGATAACTGGGTGATTTGATCCCCGCGAGCAGCCAGAGATTGGGCAGGTAGATGCCGAGATGGGGGTCGTTCGCGATCATCGCCCCGCCCGATTCGCTGCGGGCGCCGGAGATGACGAGGGAATTGCTGCCCGCCTTGGTATGGCCCAGCAGCAGATCGGACAGCAGGGCCAGATTGGCGTTGTTCTCGAAACTGGGCAGGGAATCGGTGGCGCCCTCGATCAGCCCGGCCCAGATCTCGGGCCAGTCCTCGCGCTGGATCAGGGGCAGCAGGCGGAACCACATGATCCAGTTGACGTCGGTCGAGCCGAGACGGCCGATGGTCAGCACGTCCTCGATCGTCCAGGGCTCCCGCGCCAACCCCAGCACGCGGTATTCGTGGGGCGGTTCGGTCATGACCCGCTGGTAGTGTTTTATCCCGTCGACGAAGCCCTGAAGCCAATCGCGCGTCTCGGCCGGCAGTGCCGCCGCGCTGCGCTCGGCCCCGCGCCGGTAATTGAGAATGCGCAGCCCGTGGTCGATCTCGGTGGCCAGGGGCCCGGCCATCTCGGAGAGCCGGCCATCGGCGATCCGGCGCATCATCTCCATCTGGCCCAGGCGCAAATGGGCATGGACGACCCCCAGGGCGACGGCCAGGTCACGGTCGCTTTCGGCTTCGATGAAGGGCACGAGATGGTCGTCCCAGCGAATCGTGACCGGCTGCGCGACCGGCATATCCGCGGTCGGCAGGGCGGCAAGCCGCTGCTCTATGCTGGTCTCTTCGGGCAGAGGGGCGAGCAGGGCGCAGCCGGCGGCGAACGGCGCGATCAGCACGGCGGCAAATCCGCGCCTCGCTTTCGAGCGGCGGCGCGCCGCGCGTCGCGTCCGGCTGGCCCAGGTCGCAATCTGGCGAATCATCGCATTCCACCTGCTCTAAGGTTCGGATAGAAAGACCGCATGGAGGCGGTCGCCGATCTCCCCAAGGAGATAGTCCAGGGTCGCCATTCCGCAAGGGACGCGATCCGAGGGCAGG